>CAZJJF010000327.1:0-1455 GCA_964546245.1 uncultured Anaerolineales bacterium | reverse complement strand
TTATCAAGGTCGTAGCCCTTGACGTGGCCGTAGGAGCGCACCACGTAGTGGACCTCTGGCATGTCGTCGTTGCGCGCTTCACTCTGCCTGGCAGGCCGGGACGTACTCGACGCAGTGGCCGGCGACGCTTCAGTCACGGGGACAGCCTGGGGCGGCAGCGAGCGCGGGGCGCAACGTGGGCACTGGGTAGGCGGCTCCACCGGCAAACCAGCCGCGTCCAACTGCCGCTGTTCTTCGACGGTGAAGACGAACTGCGCGCCGCACGTCTGACAGGTCAGCAGCATGTCGCTGAATCGACCTGGCTGCAAGGTGGCGACGGGTTTGGGCGCGCTCCCCGCCGACCGCATGGGGCGTCGCCGCGACCGGGTGGGCATGGCCTACTCTTCGCTCGACGCGGCCGGTTCGTCCACCGGCCCGGTATCGAGGACCGGCTCACTATCGGCCAGCGACTCGACGTCGTCCATCATCAAGTTCTGGGCGGCCGGTGTAACCTCAGCCGGCGGCAAGGCTGTCTCAGTTGTGTCGTCGGCCATGTCTTCCGCTGGCTCCGCCGCTGCTTCGGCTGGGGTCAGCCCTTCCGCCTGGGGCGCTTGCTTGAGGCTCAGGCTGACGCGCTTGCGCTGGGTGTCGACGCCCAGTACCTTCAGCGTGTAAACGTCGCCAACCCGCACCACATCGCCAGGGTTGGCGACTGGGCGGTCAGCCAACTCGGAGATGTGAATCAGGCCCTCGACGCCCTCGTCGATGCGGGCGAACGCGCCGAACTTCGCCAGGTTGGTGATTGTTCCCTGGACGAGCTGGCCGGGCTGATAGCGCGCTTCGATGTCGCTCCAGGGGTCCTGGCGCAGTCGCTTCATGCTCAGGCCGATGCGATTGCGTTCGCGGTCGACGTTCAGCACGTAGACCTCGACATCCTGCCCGACGCGGAGCAAATCCTTGGGTTGCGCATTTCGATCCCAGGACAGCTCCGAGACGTGGATCAGGCCGTCGGCCCCACCGAGATCGACGAACGCGCCAAAGTCGGTGATGGAGGTGACCTTGCCGGTCACGACCGCGCCCTCCTTTAGCTCGTCGAGGATGCGTTCCTTCTGGCCCTTGCGCCACTCCTTCCACGCCAGCCGCTCCGAGGCAATCAGTCGCCGCTGACGGCGGTCGACCTCGATCACCTTGATGGGGATGCTCTGGCCCACCATGGCGCCCAGGTTCTCGCCCTGGCCACTGGCGTAGACAATGTGGGAGCGGGGGACGAAGGCCTGGAGCTGACCGAACTGGGCGATCAGGCCGCCCTTGTTCTGGCCGACAACCTTCGCCTCGACGATTTCGCCGCTGTCGAGTAGCTCGGTGGCGCGGGTCCAGTCCTGCTGGCTGCGCGCCTGGCTCATGGAGACGATGATCTCACCGGAGTTGTTGTCGGTGCGGACCACGTACACCATGACTTCGTCGCCGACCTTGATG
>CAZJJF010000326.1:0-4888 GCA_964546245.1 uncultured Anaerolineales bacterium | reverse complement strand
GAGGGGGACTGGCAGACGCCGCAGCGCCCGTCGTGGAACTATCGCGCCGAGGACGGCGGCGGTATCATCGTGGATATGCTGTGTCACTGGCGCTATGTTCTCGACGGGATTTTCGCCCCGGTGCGCGCGGTGTCGTGTCTGGGCGCGACCCACATCCCCGAGCGGTGGGACGAGGCAGGCCGCCCCTACCCCGCCACCGCCGACGACGCCGCCTACGCCACCTTCCTCCTCGACGGCGGCATCGTCGCCCAGATCAACTCGTCGTGGGCGGTGCGCGTCTACCGCGATGAACTGTTTGTCCTCCAGGTGGACGGCACGGAGGGCAGCGCGGTGGCCGGCCTGCGCGAGTGCAAGGCCCAGCATCGCGCGAACACCCCCAGGCCGACCTGGAACCCCGACATCGTCAACCCCTTCGACTTCCACGATGGCTGGCTCGATGTGCCCGACAACGGCGACTTCGACAACGGTTTCAAGGTCCAATGGGGGATGTTCCTGCGCCACGTCACCTGCGGCGATCCTTTCCCCTGGGACTTCGTCGAGGGGGCCAGAGGCGTGCAACTCGCCGAGCTGGGTTTGCAGTCGTGGCGCGAGCGGCGTTGGCTGGATGTACCCGACGTGAGGCTATAGCCCATGCCAACCCTGCGCCTGCCGCAACCCGACGGCTCCCTGGCCGACTACACGCCGCGAGCGCCCACAGCCTTTCACCGGCCCACCGCCCCCTTCCGTGAGCGCATCGCCTTTGCCGCTGCCCACGTCGTGATTGACCCGCGGCGCACCGACGATCCGATGACCGAGGTGTGTTTCGAGTGGGACGCCACCCTCGCCTATCGCCGCCACCTGTGGTCGTGGGGTTTCGCCGTCGCCGAGGCGATGGACACCGCCCAACGCGGCATGGGCTTGAGTTGGGAGGGAGCGCAGGCGTTGATTCGACGCTCGGTGGCTGAGGCCCGCACCGAGGGTGGCCGCATCGCCTGCGGCGCGGGTACGGACCACCTCGCGCCGGGACCGGGCGTCACCCTGGCCGACGTGGAAGCCGCCTACGAGGAACAGGTCGGCTTCGTGGAGGGCGTCGGCGGCCAGGTCATCCTGATGGCGAGTCGCGCCCTGGCCGCCTGCGCGACCGGTCCCGACGATTATGTCCGCGTCTACGACCGCATCCTGAGCCAGGCGCAGCGGCCGGTCATCCTGCACTGGTTGGGCGACATGTTCGACCCCGCCCTGGCTGGCTACTGGGGCACACGCGACCTGGGGGCGGCGATGGATGTCTGCCTGGGCATCATTGGCGATCACGCGGCGCGGGTGGACGGCATCAAGATTTCACTGCTGGACGACGCCCGCGAGGTCGAGATGCGCCGCCGCCTGCCGCCCGGCGTCCGCATGTACACCGGCGACGACTTCAACTATCCCGCCCTGATTCGCGGCGACGGCCACGGCCACAGCCATGCCTTGCTAGGCATCTTCGACGCCATCGCCCCGGCTGCCTCGGCGGCCCTGCAAGCCCTCGATGCGGGTGACGCGGCCACTTATAATGCTGTGTTCACCCCGACCGTGCCCCTGGCGCGGCACATCTTCCAGGCCCCGACGCGCTACTACAAGACGGGCGTCGTCTTCCTGGCCTACCTCAACGACTACCAGACTCACTTTCGCATGCTTGGTGGGCAGGAAAGCGCGCGTTCCATCGGCTACCTGAGCCAGTTGTTCATGCTGGCCGACCAGGCCGGCCTGCTGCACGACCCCGACCTGGCCGCCGCGCGAATGCGTCCCATCCTGGCCCTGGCGGGCCTGTAGAGGAAGCCATGCCCCCCTTCACCGACCTGAGCCGCCTCAGCCTCAATCAGGCCACGACCCAATATTGGAGCCTGCGCGAGGCCGTGGATGGCTGCGCCCGCGCGGGCATCCCCGCCATCAGCGTCTGGCGCGACAAGGTCGCCGAGCTGGGGCTGCAGGCCAGTGCGCGCCTGGTCCGCGACGCCGGGCTGAGCGTGTCCAGCGTGTGTCGCGGCGGTTGGTTCGGCGCGACCAGTGGGGCCGAGCGCCTCGCCCGCCTGGACGACAATCGCCGCGCCCTGGCGGAGGCCGCTGCCCTGGGGACCGATACGCTGGTAGTGGTATGTGGCCCTGCCCCCGACCGCGACCTGGTGGCGGCGCGCGCCTGGGTGGAGGAGGCGCTGGTGCGGCTGCTGCCCGATGCCGAGGCGGCCGGCGTGCGCCTGGCTATCGAGCCACTGCACCCCATGTTCACCGCTGACCGCTCGGTCGTGGCCAGTCTGGGCCAGGCCAATGACCTGGTCGAGCGCCTGGCGTCGCCGTGGGTAGGTCTCACGGTGGACGCCTACCACGTGTGGTGGGATCCGCGCGTATACCAGGAGATTGAGCGCGCCGCCGGCAGCATCCTCGGTTTCCACGTTTCCGACTGGCTCGTGCCGACGCCCGATATCTTGCTGGGGCGCGGCATGATGGGCGACGGCGTCATTGAGTTGCGTCGTCTGCGCGCTGCCGTCGATGCGACGGGGTACGACGGCTTCATCGAGGTCGAAATCTTCAACCAGGCCATCTGGGATACCCCCGGCGATGAGGTGTTGGCCCGCATGGCTCAGCGCTACCTGGCCCACGTCTAGCCACCCCTGGTCCAGGACAAGCATGGGGCCGACCTCGCGACGGGGTCGGCCCTTACGTTGCTATATGCAGTTGCAGCCCCCCGTGGGGCTACTTACTGGCCGAAGGCGCGCTTGGTGCCAGGCAGGAAGGCCAGAATAAGCGTCACAAGGCACACCAGGACGCCCAACGCCACGGACTGGAAGGTCGTCGAGCCGAGGACGGCCAGCAATTGCAGGACGAGGTAGATGATGGCCATGATCACGACGAAGAGCCAGCCCGACGGGTTCAGATCGTAGAGCCACTTGGCGACCACGAACCAGATGACCGCGACGATGGCCGACATGATGGCGCCGAGCCACTGGGTGTTAGGGAGGAAGAACTGAATCGGGCCGAGGGTGATCGGCGCCCAGCCCATGTAGCGAGCGGCGTCGTACAGGGCGAGCAGGCCGGCGATGACGGCCAGCGCAGCCAGGACCCAGACGGCCCAGTTGCGTTGACGTGGCGCGGGTACAGCAGGTGGTTGAGCCATAATGCCTCCTTGAGACGGTTGGTATTGCTGAAGGATGATCGAGCCAGGCAGCGCCTATCAACAAGGAATGCGCTGTCTTGGCGTCTTGTGTCCATTGTATCACACTTGCCACGCGCAAATCAATATACAGCGCGCTAAAACAGGCTCCAAAATAGAGCAAGTCCTAGCAACTACGAGCAACGCAGCGATGCGGAAACTCCACCGAACGTTCACGCAGCCGACTGCGAGCGACTGGTATACTGCCGGGGGGCGTTTATCTATTGGCCTATCCATGGGGCGGGATGCAGTTGAGCGCAGAGGTAGAAATGATGGACTTACTGAGCACAATGCAGCGCCACCTGGATTATCTGGCGGTGACCCTGGGGGCGCGGCCGACCGGCTCGCCCGCGAACCAGCGGGCCGCCGAGTATATCGCCGGCGCGTTCGCTGGCGCGGGGCTGGCGGTGGAACGGCAGGAGTACGCCGTGCCCGCCTGGCGGGAGGTCGAGACAATTCTGACCCTCAATGGCGCGCCCCTGGCCGCCGTCGCCAATACTTTCTCGCCGCCATGCGACGTGACCGCGCCCACGGTTCTCGTCTCGACGCTGGCAGAGCTAGAGCAGGCCGACCTGGCCGGGCGCGTCGCTGTCCTGTACGGCGACCTGACCCGCTGGACCTTCGGTCTCAAGTCCTTTCCCTACAAGCATGAGCGCGACGACCACGTCGTGGCGCTGCTGGAAGCGGGGCGACCGGCCGCCATCGTGACCGTCCAGACCAGGCGCGGCGACATGGAGCGGCTCATCGAGGATTGGGAGTTCGAGCTGCCTTCAGTGACCGTTGGCCTCGATGCCGGGCTGGCCCTGGTTCAGCGCGCCGGTGCGACGGTTTGCCTGCGCCTGGACACCCGGCGCGAGGTGGGCACAGCCGCCAACGTCGTCGCCCGCCGGGGCGACCCGCGGGGCGAGCGTATCGTGGTCTGCGCCCACTTCGACACGAAGGTGGACACGCCGGGCGCCAGCGACAACGCGAGCGGCGCGGCGTGCCTGCTGGCCCTGGCCGAGGCGCTGGCTGGCGCGCCGCTGGCGTGCGGGCTGGAACTGATCGCCTTCAACAATGAGGAGTACCTGCCCCTGGGCGACGACACCTATGTCGCCCGCGCGGGCGAGAGCTTCCAGCGCATCCGCGCGGCCATCAATCTCGACGGCGTGGGGTCCGCCCTGGCCGCGACGAGCATCACCGTCACCGCCGGGCCGCCTGCCTTCGAGGCCCTGGTGCGCGAGGTAGCCGCGGCGTACCCCGGCGTCACCTGGGTCGCGCCGTGGGTGGAGAGCAACCACTCCACCTTCGCCTTTCGCGGCATCCCGGCCGTCGTCCTGAGCAGCAGCATGGCGGCCTACCAGTTTCATCTGCGCGACGACACGGTCGAGTGGGTCAGTGTCGCGCGCCTGGCCGAGGTGGTCGACCTGGTCGCAACGCTGGTGCGACGCCTGGGGGACGAAGAGGTCTAGACAGGATTGACAGGACGAACAGGATGATAAGAGGCGACAGCTTGCAAAGCTTCGCTTGCTCAGCGCCGAGGTTTAGCGCGGCGCAACGAGCGCGAGGAGGTCCTGTTCGCCGCGCCGACCCCGGCCCCGCTCGACCGCCGGGGCGCACAGCCGTGCGGTGCTAGAATCTACGGCCGTGCGCCCCGACAGAGGTCACGGCTGCGCCTGATTCACCGCCAGGTACGGCAGGAACAGGCTCGCCCGCGGCGCTTGCCCTGTCGCCGTAGCCGTTGGG
>CAZJJF010000325.1:0-4897 GCA_964546245.1 uncultured Anaerolineales bacterium | reverse complement strand
GGCATCGTGCGCGCCCTGCCGGAAGGCGGGCTGATCGGCGTCTGGACCGTCAACATGACCACGGTCCACGTGACAGACCGGACCGAGATTGACCAGGAGCGGGGCAGGGTCGTGGTCGGGGCTATCGTGCGCGCCAAGGGGGAGCGGCAGGCCGACGGCTCGCTCAACGCCATGGACATCGAGGTCATTGTCTCGCCGGCTCGCGGCTCGCTGGTCAAGTTCTACGGCGTGGTGCAGGCGCTACCCAGCGCGAGAATCAAGTCGGCGACGAAGGCGACCCTCGCCGGTAGCCTGGTTGGCGACTGGAAGGTGGGCGATGTCGTCGTCCACGTCAGCGCGGATACCGAAATCGATGAGGAACACGGCGCGGTAGCGGTCGGTGCGCTGGTCGAGGTCAGCGGTGTGCGCCGCCCCGATGGCTCGGTGGACGCGCGGCGCATTGAAGTGAAGATGCCTCGGCCGTCGAGCGAGACACCGGTCGCCTTCCCCGGCGTTGTCGACAGGCTTCCTGAGAGCGGCCTGGTGGGCGAGTGGCTGGTGAGCGGTCGCAGGGTCCAGGTGACGGAGGCCACCCAGATCGACCAGGAGCACGGTGCGGCCGCCGTCGGCGCCTATGTCCAGGTCAAGGGTGTTCTCGGCACGGACGGCGTCGTCAGGGCGCGTCAGATTGAGGTCAAGGGCCGGCCCGAAGTTGGCGGTGGCGTGTTCGTCCGCTTCCGTGGCGTGGTCGATGCCGTGACAACGCCCCAGGACGGCAAGTACGATGTCCGGGTCAAGGTGAGCGATACCGACTACCGCATCGTGCACGCGGGTCCACGCACGCAGGTCGATACCGAGCAAGGCGCGCTGGAGGTGGGTAAAACCGTGGCAGTCAAGGGGATTCGCCAGGCCGACGCCTCGGTGGACGCCACTAGCATCGAAGTGGTCGCAGCGCCGTAGTCTTCGTTAGCTGTGACCTTCATCGCCGCCCGTGCCCGTAGGCGTTCTCGCCCACAGGTGCGGGCGGCGGCGCGCGACCCCCAGGAGTCAGCATGCCTCATCGACGTTTCGCGCCTTTCATCCTCGCGGTGGTCGCCGTCGCGGTCCTTGTCGCAGCAAGCCGCGTGGCGACAGTGGGCCAGGCTGCCCCGGCCGCCGACCAGACCATCTATCTCCCGCTTATCCAGCAGGGCTGCGGCCCTATGCAACTCGTGGCTGACGGCGGCTTCGAGGCGGGCTTGCCAACCTCGGCCTGGCAGACGCAGAGCAACGTGGGCAGCCTGCTCATCGACGACACCGACCCGCCCCCAACTCACAGCGGAACCTGGAAGGCGTGGCTGGGCGGTGACAATGATGTTCAGGAGACACTCAGCCAAACGTTGACTGTTCCCGACACCTCGGCCCGCCTGGTGGTGAGCTACTGGTGGCTGGTGTCTACCGAGGAACAGACGCATCCCTTCGATACGCTGAGCGTAGAGATTCGCGACGCCAACAATCAGGCGCTTGAAACACTGCAAACCCTGACCGACGGCGACGCGCGGGCAAGTTACCAGCAGAGTGTGTTCATCCTGTCCAGCGCGTACGCGGGACAGACGGTCCGCCTCGCGTTCGTCGCCCAGACGGACGAGTCGAACACGACGAGCTTCTTCATCGACGATGTCAGTGTGATGAAGTATTGTACCGTTCAGCCCTGAAGTCGAACACTTGTACTTGTCACGGTGGGGGCTTTGGGGTAAAATAGGGGCAAACTGTCGTCGCCAGGGGCTGTCTTCCTTTGCGCCGCTGGCCTATCCCCTTCGCGAGGGCGCTGTGCTGGCCGAGCTAAGCATCCAAGACTTCGCCATCATCGACCGCCTCCATCTCCACCTGGCCCCGGGCTTCAACGTGCTGACGGGCGAGACGGGGGCGGGCAAGTCCATCATCATCGACGCTCTCGGCGTCCTGCTCGGTGCGCGCGCCGACTCGGCCTGGGTACGAGCGGGGGCCGACCGGGCGCGGGTCGAGGGCGTCTTCGCCTTATCGGGCGAGCAGCGCACCCTGCTGCGGCCGGTTCTGGAAGAATATGGCCTGGCCGAAGCCGCTGCAGAGAGCGACGATCTCATCCTGACCCGCGAAATTACCTCGGCCGGCCGCAGCACGGGCCGCGTGAACGGCCGCGCGGTCACAGCGTCCATCCTCAATGCGGTGGGCGAGGCCCTGGTCGACATCCACGGCCAGAGCGAGCACCTGTCTCTCCTCCGCGTGCGCCAGCACATCGAGCTTCTAGACCGCTACGCAGGCCTGGGCGCGCAGCGCGCCGAGTTGGCTGAGGCGGTGCGCACCGTGCGCGGCGTGCGCGGTGAGCTGGCCGCCCTGCGCCGTGACGAGCGCGAGCTGGCCCGCCGCCAGGAGATGCTGCGCTTCCAGGTGGACGAAATCGAGGCCGCCGCGCTGAACGTCGCCGAGGACGAGGAACTCGTTCGGGAGCGGGTGCGACTGGTCAACGCCCACAAGCTCATGGACCTGGCCGAGACGGTTTACGCCTTCCTCTATGAGCCGGGCGATGAGCAGCGCGGCGTGCTCGATCTACTCGGCGATGCCTCCGATGACCTGAGCAGCCTGACCCGCCTCGATCCCCGCCTGGCTGACCAGGAGACTGCCCTGGTCGCGGCAATGGACGCCCTGGAAGAGGTGGGGCGCGCCATGCGCGATTACCGCGACGAGATCGAGGCCAACCCGGAGCGGTTGCAAGAAGTGGAGGAGCGGCTGACCCTCATTCACAATCTGAAGCGCAAGTACGGCGAGACCATCGGCGATGTTCTCGCCTTCGCCGCGCGCGCCTCGGCCGAGCTGGCTGGTATCGAGAACCGGGGCGAGCGCATGGAGCAGCTGGCGACCGACGAAGAGCGGCTGCTGGCGGCGCTGGGCGGCCAGGCCGAGACCCTGTCCCAGGCGCGGCGCGCGGCGGGCGAGCGCATGGCCCGCGCGGTGGAGACAGAGCTGACCGAGCTGCGCATGGAGCGCACTCAGGTGGCCGTCCAGGTGGACCGGATCGAGGCCGAAGACGGCTGCCCCGTCGACGGTCGCCGCTATGCCTTCGACGCCACGGGCATCGACCGCGTCGAGTTCCTCATTTCGCCCAACCCCGGTGAGCCGCTCAAGCCCCTGGTCAAGATCGCCTCCGGCGGCGAGACGTCGCGCCTGATGCTGGCTCTCAAGACAGTCCTGGCGGCGGGGGACACTGTGCCGACGCTCATCTTCGACGAGATCGACCAGGGCATTGGCGGCCGGGTCGGCGAGATTGTTGGCCGTAAGCTGTGGCGGCTGACGACCGCCAATGGTGTGCCCACCCTCACCCACCAGGTCATCTGCATCACCCACCTGCCCCAGATTGCCTCGTATGGCGACAGTCATTTTAGCGTCGCCAAGCGCGTCGTCGGCGACCGCACCGCCACCGTCATCCACGCCATCGAGGGCGATGAGCGCGTCGACGAGATCGCCACCATGCTCGGCGCGGATACGACGCTGACGCGGCAGACGGCGTTGGAGATGCTGGACAAGACGGCCAGCCTCAAGGCGAGCCAGCATAGATGAAGGAGTTCCCGTGACTGCACCCGTTGCCACGACAACCAGCGCTGCCGGTATCCGCTGGGACCTTAGCGACCTGTTTACTGGCCCTGACGATCCGGCCCTGACCGCGGCCCTCGACAGCGTCACCCGCGACGCCGACGACTTCGCCGCCACCTATCGCGGCACAATCAACGTCGCCGGGGGGCCTTCGGTCGATCACCTGCTGGGCGCGCTCCGCCACCTGGAAAGGGTTTACGATGCCCTGGGTCGCCTCGGCTCGTATGTTGGTCTGGCCTTCGCCGCCGATACCCAGAATCCGGCCATTCAGAACGCCCAGCAGCGTGTCCAGCAGCGCCTGACGGCCGTCAACAATACCATTCTCTTCTTCGACCTGGAGTGGCAGACGGTGGCGGAGGTGGACGCTGAGCGCCTGATGGCCGACCCGCGCCTGGCCGACTACGCCCATAGCCTGCGCGTCGAGCGGCTGTACACGCCTCACACCCTGAGCGAGCCGGAAGAGAAGATGGTGCGCGAGAAAGACCTGTCGGGTGCAACCGCCTGGAGTCGCCTGTTCACCGAGCAAACATCGGCGCTGCTAATTCCCGTGCCCCGCGACGGCAAGGTCGAATCCATCCCCCTCGACGTCGCGCTCAATCTGATGCGCGACCCCGACCGCAGCGTGCGCCGCGCCGCCCACGATGCCGTCTATGACACCCTCCGGCCCCAGGAGAGCCTGCGCGCCTTTATCTATGACACCATCGTCCAGGATCGCCTGACCATGGACCGCCTGCGCCACTACCCCGACCCCATGGCGGCGCAGCACCTGCGCAACGAGATCGACCCGGCCGCCGTCGACACGATGATGGCCGTCGTCGAGGATAACTATCACCTGGCTCACGACTACTGGCGGCTGAAGGGGCGGCTGCTTGGCCTGGACAGGCCCACTATCTACGACCAGTACGCACCCGTGGGACAGACGGCGCGCGCCCTGAGCTACAGCGAGGCGCGTGACATCATCCTCGAAGCGTTGGATGGCTTCAGCCCGGCCTTCGCCGATATTGCCCGCCAGTTCTACGCCAGGAGCTGGATCGACGCCGAGGTCCGGCCAGGCAAGAGCGGCGGCGCGTTCTGCGCGGGGGTCACGCCGTCGCTGCATCCTTACATTTTGTGCAACTACACCGACAGCCTGCGCGATGCCCTGACCGTGGCCCATGAGTTGGGTCACGGTATCCACGACTATCTGGCGGGACGGGCGCAGAACATCTACAACTATCACCCCAGCCTGCCCGTGGCGGAGACGGCCTCTGTGTTTGCCGAGATCACCGTCTTCGACCACCTGGTCGCACGGCAGAGCAGCAAGGCCGACCAG
>CAZJJF010000324.1:0-4899 GCA_964546245.1 uncultured Anaerolineales bacterium | reverse complement strand
ACAGCCGCGTCGCCGGCTGGATTGCGACCGGCGGGCGAATTGGATATACTCTCCCCCACGTATTCCTGTCGCCGCCCTTCACGCGATAGGGTGGCATTGATGATGGAGACTGCATGACCGCTGGCCGTCGGGCCTTTCTTCCCGCAATCATGCTTGCCCTGGCGCTGGCCGTGGCGCTGAGCGTCGTCGTGTCAGCCGACACTGGCAAGGACAGTCGCCCGCCTGGTCTGGCGAATGGCGCCGACATGCCCGCTGATTTCGGGGCGTGGGAGCGTGTCATGTACCAGACGTGGACCTACGACGAGCCGGAGGGCCGCCGCCAGTTGCGCCTCTCGGCGTGGAATACCTGGTTATCTATTGTCGAAACGCGGCAGGTCGGCGAGATCATCTGGGCCAGGGCCGGCAGTGGGGAGTGGCTCGACTACGACGACCTTTCGGCCTTCCCCATCACGCCCCTGCGCGGCTACCACGCAACAGGGCGCGAGCAGGGTGGCCTGGGCTTCATCATCGACCCTGAGACCAACGTGTACGACGCGCCCAACACCAATGGCGCGCTGGTGGCGATTCTCGACCGCTATACGCCTGTAGCTCTGCTGGGCACGGACGCGGGCTGGTGGCGCATCGGCCAGGAGGGGTGGGTGAATCCGGCCCACGTGCGCGAGATCAAGCGCGTGGCGCGGCCGGCGGAGGTGGGCGACACCGACAAGTGGATTGACGTCAACCTGGCTCAGCAGACCGTCGCCGCCTACGAGGGTGATCGGTTGGTGTTTGCCACGCTGATGTCCAGCGGCAAAGACCCCACGCCCACTAAGGAAGGGTTCTTCCACATCTACGAGAAGAAGATTGGCGAGTTCATGGCCGGGGGATGGGCAGACAGGGACCCCTACTGGCTGGAGGAAGTCCCCTGGACCATGTACTTCACGGAACGCTACGCACTGCACGGAGCGTACTGGCACGATAGGTTCGGAGAGGTTCTCAGTCACGGCTGCGTGAACCTGTCGCCCGACGATGCCAGGTTCCTGTTTATCTGGTCAGGCCCCGTCGTGCCCCCTGACAAGACCCGCACGCTCGCCTCGCCCAACAACTTGGGAACCTGGGTGTACGTCCACCAATGAGCTACGATCCACGAGAAAGGGTTGCTATGAAGCGTTATCTACCGTGGTCGCTGCTGTTTGCCGCGCTGCTGGCGGCCCTGGTCACAATGCCCGCCCACGCCGAGCCTAGCCCGGACGGCGAGCCGCTGACGACGCTGCCGCGCCACCTGGTAGGCTTTGAATTGAAGTCGATCCTGCCTAAAGTCTACTTGCCCAATCCCAGGCATCAATACCAGGGCTTGAACAACTGCGGGCCGACGACAACCGCCATCGCCATCAGCAATTGGGGGGTGATGCGCAGTCAGACTGACGTGGTCAATGCCGTCAAGCCCAACGCCAAGGATGTCAATGTCAACCCCTACGAGATCGCACAGTATATCCGCGACCAGGGCCTCGGGGCGCAGGTGCGCGTCAACGGCAGCCGCGAAACACTCCATCTGCTCGTCAGCAACGACATTCCGGTCATGGTCGAGCAGTGGCTGCTCGACGACGGAGGCATGGGCCACTACCGCCTGGTGACGGGTTACAATGCCGAGCGCGACACCTTCACCTTCGACGACTCACTGCTCGGCCCTGACCAACGCTGGTCGTGGGACGAGTTTAACGCACGTTGGGGCGAGTTCAACGCCAATCGCATCTTCATCCCGGTATATCGGCCGGAGCAAGAGCCGCTCATCCGCGCCATCCTCGGTCCCGACGCCAGCGACAGCCAGATGTGGCAGCGCGCCGAGGCCAATGCCCGCGCTGCCGTCGACGCCGAGCCAGGCAGCGGCCTGCATTGGTTCGCGCTGGGGGACGCGCTGCTGAACCAGGGTCGCAACGACGAAGCGGTGCAGGCCTACGACAAGGCCTACGGGCTGGGGCTACCCTTCCGCTACTACTGGTATCAGTTCGGTCACTTCGAAGCCCTGGCGAAGGCGGGCCGTTGGCAGCGGCTGCTACAACTGACGCAGCCAGTCCTGGCGCGGGCGCCGGTCCACGAGGAGATGCTGTACTACAAGGGCCTGGCGCTGGAGAACATGGGCGACAAGGCGGGCGCGCGCGAGGCGTACGCCGCGTCCATCGCTGCCAACCGCTTCTACGCCCGCGCCCAAGAGGCCCTCGCCCGGCTGGGCGGCTAGCGCCAACCGTATCCAGGTAGGCCGCCCATTAACGGGTTGAATGGGAGCTGGCAGTTGTCTACGCGATCCAGCAGCAGGCCCCGAAGGTCTCCGCGACCTTTGGGGTTTGTGTTTTGCCGTCGGTGGTCTTGACTCGCACCCGGCCCACGGCTAACATTCCCTTATAGCCAGTCCTATGTAGCTACGCTGCGAATAGTTGCCCTGAACGAAGGTTTTCATGACAGAAGCGTCGTCCCTGGCCCAGGCTACGCTGCCCACGCCCGTGCGGCGCGTCGGCATTCTCCATCACCCTCGCATTCCCCAAACCCTCGGCCTCGAGCGCGAACTGTCAGACCTGGTGCGAGCCGAGGGCGGCACCGTCTGGACGGCCTCGGCGTGGGATCAGAGCGCTCTAGTGCGTCAAATGCATGACCTCGATCTGGTGGTCACGCTGGGTGGCGATGGGACGCTCTTGCGAGCGGCGCGCTCAGCCGCGCCGAGCGGTGTGGCTCTGCTAGGCGTCAACTTTGGCCGACTTGGCTTCCTGACCGAACTGCGCTCCGACGACGCGGCCGAAGGTATGCGGCGCATCCTGGAAGGTGAGGGCTGGCTCGACCGCCGCGCCATGCTGCGCGTTGAAGTCTGGCGCGACGGGGCACACCTGCTGCAGACCGACGGTCTCAATGACTGCTTCGTCGGGCGCGGCGGGGCGCCGCACACTGTTCATCTGGACACGCGCATCGACGGGGCCGCGTTCAGCGCCATTGCCGGCGATGGCCTCATCGTCGCCACCCCAACCGGCTCCACCGCCTACGCTGTGGCGGCGGGCGGCCCCATCCTGGCCCCCGACACGCCGGCCCTGGTGCTGGCCCCGGTGGCGGCCCACGTGTTGGCCCTACGGCCGCTTGTGACGCCGCTGACTGCCCAGATTGAGATTGAGCCGAAGGCCGAGCCACCCTCGGTGCTGTCCGTCGACGGCCAGATCAACCTTGACCTCGAGCCTGGCGATTGCGTCCGGGTGGCGTGCAGCCCCCACCAGGCCGTGTTTATTCGTTTGCGACCACCGACTTACTTCTTCGAGACGCTGTTGGAGAGATTAAGATGAGTACAAGTGTTGGAAAGGATTCGCTTGAGCTTGACGGCCTGATTCGTCAGGGCGAAGCCGCCGCCCGGGTGGGTGACCGCGCCGAAGCGGAGACCCTGTTGCGGCGCGCCGTCAACGACTATCCCTATAGCGAGGATGCCTGGCTGGCGTTGGCGGGCGTCGTCGAGGACCTGCCTGAGAAACGCCGCATCCTGCAGCGCGTGCAACAGATGAACCCGGCCAGCGAGGAGGCGCGCCTGGGCCTGGAGCGCATCGCCGCCAAGCTCGGCCCTGCGCCGGAGGATGTCGCCGCCGAGGTCGATGCGGTGACGTGCGTGTGCGGCTCGGGTCGCCAGACGGTGCTGCGGTGCAGCAAGTGCGGCAAGCCTATCTGCCCCGAGTGCTCGGTACGGACGCCGGTCGGACTGCGCTGCAAGGAATGCGCCGCCGTTCGCAAGAACCCCTTCTACGACCTGTCGGCGCTGGACTACCTGAAGGCGGGCTCGGTGGGGTTGTTGCTGTCCATCGTGGGCGCGGCGGTCGGCTCCCTGGCGGGTGGCTTCTTCGGCTTCTTCACCATCATCATCGGCATGGCGGCGGGCGGTATCATCGCCGACCTGATGAGCCGCACGGTGCGCTACAAGCGCGGGTTGGGGATGCAGATTCTGGCCGGGGTGTGCATCATCCTCGGTGCGGGCCTTCTGCTCGTCCTGGCAAGACCGCTAGGCCTGCGGATGGCTATCAACCCGTTCTACATTGTCGCCGCCATCGTGGCCGCTGTCGCCCGCCTGCGCTAATCCTGTCTGATGAAAGTGTGACAAACGACGCCGTCGGGTGGTGCGTACCGCCCGACGGCGTATCTTTCAGTGCGCCCAAGCGTCGTGTTGAGTGACATCGTGGGCCAACCCCCTTCTCCCTCAACCGCGATGTCCATCACCGAGTGCAAGGAGGCAACATCTATGCATACATGGGTTTGGACCTGGGCCGCGTTCCTGGCCGTCGTCGCCGCCCTCGTATTGGGCGGCGTTGCGTTGGCCGACGAGCAGGGCGAAGTCGAGTTCGCCGGCGTCGTCACGAAGCTGCCTGATTCCGGGCTGATGGGCGACTGGAAGGTGAACGACATCACCGTCCACGTCACCGAGGCCACTACGATTGACCAGGATGACGGCGCAGTGGCGGTCGGCTCCCTCGTCAAGGTGAAGGGCGTTCGCGCCGGCGCGAACACCGTCGACGCACGGCGGATCGAGGTCCAGCGTCCCCCCGTTAGTGGGATAGAGCTAATGGGCTTCGTCCTCCAGTTGCCGGAGGGCGGGCTGGTCGGCGATTGGAAGGTGAATGACGTCACGGTGCATGTGACAGCGGATACCACTATCGACCAGACCCAGGGCCGCGTGGCTGTTGGCGCGCTGGTCAAGGTTCGCGGAACCCACGCCGAAGACCGCACCGTCAACGCGACACGCATCGAGGTTGTGGCAACGCCAGGTAGCCGGGGCGAGGTGGTGGGCATCGTGCGCGCCCTACCGGAAGGCGGGCTGGTCGGCGATTGGACCGTCAACACGGCCACGGTCCACGTGACAGACCGGACCAGGATTAACCAGGAGCGGGGCAGGGTCGTGGTCGG
>CAZJJF010000323.1:0-4922 GCA_964546245.1 uncultured Anaerolineales bacterium | reverse complement strand
ATAGGTTCTCTTGGATTGGTCCTTCGTCCTTCGTCCTTGGTCCCTCAGGCGCGCAGGCCGCCCCAGAGAAGGCAGTCCGCCGCCAGGCCCTCGATGGGGGTACGGGTGATGCCGTCGGCGGCCAGGTCCTCGGCGAGCCGGTCGATGGTCTTGGCGTCCCAGGTGAACAGGCGGGCGAGCCTGGAGGTGGGGGCCGCGCCAACGTTGGCGAGGTAGCGGCGCAGCAAGCCGCGCATGGCGTCGCGGCGCGACAGGGCGCGGGCCTGCTCAGGAATGTGGGGATAGGCGCGGGGCAGCAGGTCATAGACGTAGGCGTAGCCCCAGCGATTGCTGTCGGACACGCCGACCTTGACGATCTTCATGCCCCGCTGCAACTCCGCCACGGCATGGTCGAAGCGGCCCATGTGGGCCTTGCCTTCCAACCCTGCGACGCGGCGTAGGACGCTGGTAGGCGCAGCCTGGCCCTGGGCCAGCAGCGCCTCGTAGACGCGCTTGGCCTCGACAGTCAGCGCGCCGGCTTCGTACTCGGCCAGATAGTCGTCTGCGTCGCCATAGTTGTCGGTCAGGGCGTAGAAGAGGGGCGCGTGGCCCAGGGCGACGAGCATGGGCTTGCCGCGCAGGAGCTTGGCGTAGAAGATACGGCGTTGGGCGGGCAGGCTGTCCTTCCAGTCCCAGACGCGCCCCAGGTCACGGTCATGGTGATGGTTGGGGATGGGACGGATTTCGCCGCAGGTGGCCTGCCATAAGGAGGGCATCTCGATAGCGGGGTCGGGAAACAAAAAGGCGAAGCCCGCCTCATCGACCCAGCGCGCCGCATCGTCGGCCGTGTGCAGACGGCGGCCCGCTGTGCGGCGGTAGGTAGTGTCGCGATGGGCGTCGATGGCGGCAAGGCTGATGGTGGGAGTGAGAGAAGACATAGGTATGGCAGAGAATCGTAGGGGCAGGGTCCCCCTGCCCAAACGTGAGAAGAATGGGACACGGACGACCACGGACAAGGCGGACAATAAGAAGAGCCGCCAGGCACAGGGCGGGGCAATCCCGCCCCTACCTCAATAGGTCTCGCCTTGTTGGGCGTGCGGCCCACTGTATGCTATAGTATAGGCGCGTTGCTAAGGATGGAGGTAACTGCGAATGACGTTCAGAGGATTGACACTGATACTGGCCGGCGCGCTGACCCTGACGCTGAGTGGCTGCGGCGCGTGGAACCAGTTCTTCGGCGGCGGCCAGGCCGCTGCCCCGCCTCCCGCTCCCACCGCTACCCTCATTCCATTGCCCACCCCCCAGCCTCGGCCTTCCCTGACCAGCGTCCCCCCGCCGGTGGCCCAGGCTCAGCCCAAGGCCGCGCCCGGCGCGCCGGGTGTGACCGACGTGACCGCGCGCTTCATGGGCAATAAGGTCGAGGGCAGCTTCAAGCTGGCCGGTGAGACCATTCAGTATGTGTATACGTTGCAGAATCTGGGTGTCCAGGGCAACCAGTTGCAGATGACGGGCATCATCAACTACAAACGGGCCAACGGCCAGGGCGGGAACGTGCCCAACGTGACGGCCATCATCTCGACCGAGGGCGAGAGTTGCGAGCGCGTCAACCTGGACATGGCGCCGGTGGCCGTGCCCGAACTCAACACCACCATCCCCCGCCAGCGCGTAGGTTTCAACCTGGCTGACATTCCCGGCGGGGCCAACGCAGCGGTAAGCGCTATGTGCCAGCTTGCCCGCACGGTGCAGGCCAACCCCAACAACCCGATGGTGAAGTTCCTGCTCGATCAGGTGAACCGCCAGTTGAAGTAGGTGATGGGGTAGCGGCAAAAAGAAAGGGGGCGAAGACCACGCAGTCTTCGCCCCCTTACCTCGCGGGCTACTCTGTCGGCTGTCGCGGCTCAACCACCAGCCGCAATGCGGTTCGCTCCTGATCGCCGATCTGGACTTCGGCGAAGGAGGGGATACAGATGGCATCGATGCCATCCTCAGCCAGGTAGTTGCGAGCAATCGCCACGGCTTTGATGGCCTGGTTGACCGCGCCCGCGCCAATGGCCTGCACTTCGGCCCGGCGCTGCTCGCGAATCACCCCGGCAATCGCACCGGCGACGGCGGTAGTACGTGACGTGCCAGACACTTTGATCACGTTGCTGGCCATGATGATGGTGGGTACCTCCTGATGGGTGTCGGCCCGCCCGCGCGCGGAACACTGTGGTTCCGGGCTTAACGAGCGATGTCAGTAGCTCGCATCTCTCGAATTACTGTCACCTTGATCTGACCTGGATACTCCAACGACTCCTCGATCTTCTTGGCGATATCGTGCGACATCTGGATGATGGCCAGGTCGTCGACCTCGTCGGGCTTGACGATGATGCGAATCTCGCGCCCCGCCTGAATCGCGTACGACTCAGACACGCCGCTGAAACCATTCGCAACATTCTCCAGCGCCTTGATACGCTTCATGTACAGCTCGAGCGTCTCCCGACGCGCGCCCGGACGTGCGCCAGATATGGCATCGGCGGCCTCGGTCAGGACGGCCTCGACGGACAACTGCTCTTCCTCGTGATGATGCGATGCGATGGCGTTGACCACCTTGGGCGGCAGGCCGTAACGCTTGGCGATTTCGGCCCCGATCAGGGCGTGAGGCCCTTCGACTTCGTGACTGACGGACTTGCCCAGATCGTGCAAGAGAGCCGCCGCCCGCGCAATTTCCACATCGGCATGCAATTCGGAGGCCATCATTGCAGCGATGTGAGCCGTCTCGACGGAGTGGGCAAGAACGTTTTGCCCGTAGCTGGTGCGGTACTTCATCCGCCCCAGCAGCTTGATAACCTCCGGGTGAAGACCGGGGACACCCGCATCGTAGGCAGCCTGCTCCCCGGCCTCGCGCATCACCTGATCCAACTCTTCTTCCGTCTTGCGTACTACTTTCTCGATGCGGGCAGGGTGAATCCGCCCGTCGTGGATGAGCTTGAGGAGGGACAGCCGCGCCACCTCTCGCCGAACCGGATCGAAACACGATAACAAGACCGCGTCGGGCGTGTCGTCGACAATGATGTCCACGCCTGTGATCTGCTCGATGGCGCGAATGTTGCGACCCTGACGGCCGATGATGCGTCCCTTCATCTCCTCGCTGGGGAGGGGGACGGCTGATACTACCACATCCGAAACCTGGTCCGTCGCACAGCGCTGAATCGCCATGCCAATAATCTCGCGAGCGCGACGGTCGCCCTCCTCGCGAGCTTCCCCCTCGACCTCACGGATGATGCGCGCCATGTCCTGGCGCGCGGCCTCCTCTACCTGACGCAGAAGCAAGCCCCGCGCCTCGTCCTGACTCATATTGGCGACTCGCTGCAACTCGGCCGTGCGCTGCGCCTGAATCTGCTCCGCATCCTGCTCTAGCTTCAGCACCCGCTTCTCGCGCTGATCCAGATTGCGTGAACGGCTCTCCAATTGATCGAAGCGCCGGTCAAGTTTCTCCCGTCGCTGGTTAAGCTGCTGGTCCTGGGCCTGCAACTCGCGGCGTTGCTGCTTCTGCTCGGTCTCGACCTGCTCGCGCAGGCGGAACGCCTCATCCTTGGCGTGGAGAAGCGTTTCTCGAGCACGGGCGTCAGCATCCGCCACCAGGCGCTCTGCCTCTGCCTGGGCTGACTGGATCGTCTGCCTGTCCTGGGCTTCCTTCAACGCAAACCCCTGCGTCTTGCCGCGCGACAGGCCAAAGTACCAGCCGGCGAATGCCCCAAGGGCAAGTCCCAGGAGAAGCGCAACGATCGTCGGCGTCCATCCCATGCGCCACCTCCTTTCTGTTGGTAAGGTGCAACTTCAAGAGTTCTTGGTCATGTCAGCTGCCCCGGCGGTCTGCCGTGGGCAGAGGGTTGGGTTGAACGGGCGTTCAGCCCAACCCCTTGCCCGCGTTACTCGCTGCGTGTCACAAGACCCTAAAGGTCTCGGAGACCTTCAGGGTCTGCTTACCCCGTCAGGTCACTCCTCCTCGTCTTCCATCGCCAGCCGCTCCCCCGTTGTCTCGGCCCACACCTGCGCCACAACACCCCGCGCGACGCCGTAGCTGAAGCCGCGCCGCAGCAGGAAGTCGGTCAGCTTCTTGCGGAACTCGGCCGCCTCCAGCCCGGCCAACCGGTGGGCGCGGGGCCGCGCTGCCGCCAGCGCCTGGCCTGTCTCGTCCAGGTCGGTCAGGGCTTCGTCGACCACGTCGCGGGCGATGCCCTTCTGCCATAGTTCCTGGCGTAGGGCACGCTCGCCACGCGGGCTGGTCGCCTGACGGTTGCGTACCCATAGACTGGCGAAGGCCGCATCATCCACCAGGCCGACGCGCCGCAGGCGCGCCATGATCTCCTCGGCCACGTCGTCGCTCACGTCCTTGCGCCGCAGATAGGTGCGTATCTCGCGCTCGGAGCGCGCCCGGTAACTCAGGTAGTTCAGCGCGCGGTCGTAGGCCTTTTCGATGCCGTCCTGCTCGCGCAAGGCCGCAATCTGGGCGTCGTTGAGACGTTGCCCCTTGCGGAGGGCGGCAGCCAGCAGCAGCGGCAGCCCAAAGGCAAACTCGTCGTCCAGGTAGACGTTGACCCGCTCCTTGTTGCGCTTCTGAACTTCGAGGCGCGTAATTGTGCCAGCCATGAAACCTCAGCAAAGCAAAGCCGGGCCGTGGTTGACACCACAGCCCGGCGCACACGACCCAAGCGCAGCACAGGACAAGCCCGCGCGTTACGCTCGTGCTAACATGCCTGACCCCAGGCGGCTGAATCGCCTTTCAGCCGCAGCCTGTCAAGAAGCTCCGCGGCGGCTCCGCGTCAAGTCCTTGTTTTGCGCCAATAACACTTACCGCCAGTGCCTACATGCGTAGGTTCGATGACAACTCGCATCTCGGCCGCGAGGGCCGTGTCGTCTCGTCTCGCGGTGCGCCCATCGGGTGGCGATGGCTCCCCAGG
>CAZJJF010000322.1:4575-4923 GCA_964546245.1 uncultured Anaerolineales bacterium | reverse complement strand
AGGCGGTTGTCGACGCCGAGGTCGGAGAGGAACAGGGCATGGTTGACGACAACGACGTGGGCGGCCTCGGCCAGAGTGCGGGCGCGCCAGTAGAAGCAGCCCTCGCCGCAGACGTCGGGGCGGCACACGTCCTGGTCGGCGCACACCTTGCTCCACACGGCCATCTCGTCGCCCATGAGGGCCAGCTCGCCTACGTCGCCGGTGAGGGTGGAGGGCAGCCAGGCGAGGATCTTGGCGAGGACGCGGACCTCGGTGGTGGACAGGTCGTCGCGGCGGCGGAAGGCGGCCAGGCGCGTCTTGCACAGGTAGTTGGTGCGGCCCTTGAGAATGGCGACGCGGAAGGGGAAG
>CAZJJF010000322.1:0-4565 GCA_964546245.1 uncultured Anaerolineales bacterium | reverse complement strand
GAAGGTCGGGCAGGTCCTTGGCGAACAGCTGGTCCTGGAGGTTGATGGTGTTGGTGGAGACGACGACGCGCTCGCCGTTCTGGGCAGCCCAGGTGATGGCGGGCAGGAGGTAGGCCATGCTCTTGCCGGTGCCAGTGCCCGCCTCGACGAGGAGGTAGCCGCCAGCGTTGAAGACCTGGGTGACGTCGCGCAGCATCTGCACCTGCTGGGGGCGGTGCTCGTAGCCGGGGAAGCGGGCGGCGAAGGGGCCAGCAGGGCCGAGGAGGGCGGCGAGGGTGTCTTCGTCGAGCATGGTACGGCGGGAGGCCTTCTCCAGCGGCTCGATGTCGTCGTCGTCGCGCAGGAGGCCGACTGCGCCCTGGCGCAGCGCGCCTTTGGCGCGGAGTTGCGCGCCGATGCTGCCGCTGAAGGCGTGGTGGGCGCGGGCGCGCTCGGCCTCCTGGAAGACGGTCTTGAGGGGCCAGTCGATGCGAGCGGTGAGGCGGTTGATCTCGCGCAGGCTGTCCATGTCCAGGTCTTCGGCGCGGCGCATGAGGGCCAGGAAGAGGTCGCGGGCGGCGCGGGCGTCGTCGACGGCGCGGTGCTGGGTGGGGAAGGCGATGCCCAGCTCGCTCATCAGGGTGGCGAGATTGTAGCGAGAGGCGTAGGGGATGAGGATGCTCGCCAGCTCGAAGGTGTCGATGTGGGGGTGGCCGGGTAGGATGCCCGCCTTCGCCAGGTAGCCGAGGTCCTGGCCGACGCTGTGGCCGACGACGGGGGCGGGGCCGATGAAGCGTTCGAGTTGGCCGCGCACGGCGTTGAGGTTGGGGGCGCGGCGCAGTTGGGCGTCGGTGAGGCCGGTTAGCTGCTGGATGCGGTAGGGGATGGGGCGGCCGGGGTTGACCAGGGCGCTCCACTCGTCCAACGGCTCGTCACCGCGAAACTTGACGGCGCCGATCTCGATGATGGCATCGCGGTCGGTGCTCAGACCCGTGGCTTCGATATCCAGGGCGACGTAGACGCGGGACATGGGCGGCGGCTCCGGGGAAGGGGTTTGGTTGGCGCGGTGATTATACATCAAGAAATGACCACCGACCACCGACCACCGACCACTGCTCGACGTGCGAATGTCACTCCGAGGCTTGGCGAGGAGTCTCTGGCCCGGCGACCAACGCGGAGATGCCTCGCCGAGCCTCGGCATGACAGTCGGTGGCGATTGGGGTGGGGCGCGACACTGCCCGGCAGAGAGGGCAGGCGCGGGGGCCTGCCCTTACAGGAGCGGACGTGTCACTCGGTGGCGAGGGCGAGGGCGACGGCCTGGTCGAGGCTGAGGGCGTGGCCGGCCGCCCACAGGGCGGTGAAGGGGTCGTCGCCGAGGGTGTCGCGAAGTTGGGGGAGAAGGTCGTCATAGTCGGCGCGGGTGTCGGGGGGAAGCTGCGAGCCGATCTCCTGGCGCAGGCACTCTTCCGCACCCAGCAGGCGAGCAGCGCGCTCAGGGTGGCGCTGGAGCCAGGCCATCTGGGCCAGGTTGAGCAGCACGGGGACGATGAGGGTGCGGGCTTCGAGCTGGTGGAACAGGCGCAGGCTCTGGCGGAAGTCATCCTCGGCCTCGGCGGTGTCACCGCGCAGGCGCGCCAGCTCGCCCAGGTTGTTGAGGTAGATGGCGATGCTGTAGTCGTCCTGAAGCTCGCGATAGGCGGCCAGCGCCTGCGACCAGTAGAGGCGGGCCGTCTCCCGGTCGCCCTGGAAGAAAGCGAGGTCGCCCAGGTTGCCGGTGGCGAGGCCGATGCACTGGCGGTCGCCCAACTCGCGACTGAGGGCCAGGCTCTCCTCGATGGCGGCGCGGGCGTTGTCGAAGTCGGCCAGGGTGGTGAGCATGGAGCCGAGGTTGTTGAGGGATTGGGCGATCGCCAGGCGGTCGTTGTGCTCGCGGCGGATGGCGACGGCCTGCTGCATGGAGGGGACGGCGACGGCCAGGTCTGCGCGCGCCCAGGCGAGGCCGCCTGCGCCGTGCAAGGCTCTGGCGCGGGACAGGCTGCGGTCGGTGTCGTCGGTGCGGGCCAGGGCGGCGGCGACCTGATCCGCGCCCTCGGTCAGGTGGCCGCGCATCCACCAGGGCAGCCACAGGGCACCGGCGAGACGGAGACCAACATCCACGCCGTCAGGGGCGGCGTTGGCCCAGGCGACGGCGGCGCGGTAGTTGTCGCGCTCGGCTTCGAGGCGGTTGAGCCAGCTGGCCTGTTGGGGGCCGGACAGTTGGGGGTAGGCGGCCTCGGCGAGGGCGAGGTAGTAGTCGGCGTGGCGGCGGCGGAGCGCCGAGGTTTCGCCGCTGTCGAGGAGCTGCGCCTGGGCGAATTCGCGGATGGTGGTCAGCATGCTGAAGCGTGGCTCGCCGCCCGGCCCCTCGTCGCCGCGCAGCAGACTCTTGCTGACGAGGGAATCGAGGAGATCGAGGGTGAGGATTGGAGAAGTGGGAACGCTGTTTTCCAGGCTCGAATCGCCGCAGATTTGCTCCACGGCGTCGAGGGTGCAGCCGCCGACGAAGACGGCGAGGCGGCGGAAGAGGGTTTGCTCGTCGGTGTCGAGGAGATCGTAGCTCCAGGCGATGGCGCTGCGCAGTGTCTGCTGGCGGGTGGGGAGGTCGCGCGCGCCGCCGGTCAGTAGCTTGAGGGGATCGGCCAGACGCTGGAGGATGGCCTGGGGTGACAGGAGCCGGATGCGGGAGGCGGCCAGTTCGATGGCGAGGGGCAGGCCGTCGAGGCGATAGCAGATTTCGGCGATGGCGGGCGCGTTGTCGTTGGTGACGGTGAAGTCGGGCTTGACGGAGGTGGCGCGGTCGATGAACAGGCGCACGGCGTCGTAGTGTGTGATGCGGGCTGCAAGCTGCGGGCTGCGTGAGTCGAGGTCGGGACCTGGCTCGGTGGTCGGTGGTCGGTGGTCGGTGGTCCTGGGGGGGAGGCCGAGGGGTGGCACAGGGTACTCCCACTCGTCGCGGAGGTGGAGGATGGCGCGGCTGGTGGTGAGGACTTTGAGGCGCGCTGCGGCGGCCAGCAGGTCAGCGACGAGGGTGGCGGCGTCGGTGACCTGCTCGAAGTTGTCCAGGACGAGGAGCAGACGCCTGTCGCGCAGATGCTCTTTGAGGGTGGCGAGGAGGGGCTGGGTGGCCTGCTCGCGCACGCCGAGGGCGTCGGCGATGGCGGAGGGGACCAGGGTGGGGTCGGCGATGGCGGCCAGGCTGACGAAGTAGACGCCATGCTCGAACTGGTCGAGGCAGTCAGCGGCGACGTGGATGGCGAGGCGGGTCTTGCCCGCGCCGCCGGGGCCGGTCAGGGTGACGAGGGCTACGTCGGGGCGGAGCAGCAGGTCGCGCACGGCGGCCAGTTCCTGGTCGCGGCCGATGAAGGGGTCGCGCTGCACGGGCAGGTTGTTGGGTAGTGAGTCGAGGCTGCGTAGTGGTGGGAACTCGGTGGGCAGGTCGGGGGCGATGACCTGGAAGATGTGCTCAGGGCGGGCGAGGTCCTTGAGGCGGTGGCTGCCCAGGTCGCGGAGGCTGACGGCGTCGGGCAGGGTGTCGCGCACCAGTTCGTAGGTGGGCAGCGAGAGCAGGGTCTGGCCGCCGTAGCCGGTGGCCAGGAGGCGGGCCACGCGGTTGACCGGCGGGCCGAAGTAGTCGCCGTCGCGCTCCAGGGCTGCTCCGGTGTGGAGGGCGATACGGACGCGAAGGACCAAGGACGAAGGACCAATGACCAAGGGTTGACTGCCCGTGGCGGACTCTTCATTGGTCGTTGGTCGTTGGTCCTTCGTCGTGTCTGCGAGGGCGCGCTGGATGGCGAGGGCGGCGTCGAGGGCGGCGGTGGCGGTGGCGAAGGCGGCGCAGAAGGCGTCGCCGAGGGTCTTGAAGACGCGGCCGTCGTGGGCCTCGATGGTCTGGCGCAGGAGGGCATCGTGCCGGGCGAGGGCGGCGCGCATGGCGGCGGGGAACTGCTCCCACAGGTGGGTGCTGTCCTGGATGTCGGTGAACAGAAATGTCACGGTGCCGGTTGGCTGGGGCATGGGGTCCCTGTCTGGCAGTGGGCTGCAACGGAGGCACAGTATACACCCAAAGGGGCAGAGGTTGAACTGGGAGGCGGCGTGAGGCATAGGTTGCCTATCGGGGGTGCGCGGCGCGTCGCGTTGCGTGTTGACAGCGGGCGTGGGAGGGGTAGAATCATCGTGTTCCGTGGGAGACCCGTTTTCGTGGCGAGAGCGGGGCTTTTTCTTCACTTGGGAAACCCTTCACCATGTCTACTGCTACGCTCGATATTGCCGCTGCGGCGGCCCAGGTTCAGGCGAACATTGCCCAGGTGATTATCGGCAAGGCCGAGGTCATCGAGTTGCTTCTGGTGGCGTTGCTGTCGGAGGGCCACGTGCTGATCGAGGACGTGCCTGGCGTGGGCAAGACGACGCTGGCGCGGGCGTTGGCCCGCTCGCTGGATGCCTCCTTCCGCCGCATTCAGTTCACGCCCGATTTGCTGCCATCGGATGTGGTGGGTATCAACTTCTTCAACCAGAAGACGCAGGAGTTCGAGTATCGGCGGGGGCCGATT
>CAZJJF010000321.1:4641-4988 GCA_964546245.1 uncultured Anaerolineales bacterium | reverse complement strand
GATACTTGTAGAGGTACTTCATGTACGAGTGCGTCGGCGTCGAGTCGACGTAGAAGTAGTATTCCTTGACGTCCTCGCCGTGGTTCCCTTCGCTATTGGTCAGGCCGAAGAGACGTTCCTTGAGGATGGGATCATGCTCGTTCCACAGGGCAAGGGCGAAGCAGAGGCGCTGTCTGTCGTCCGAGATACCACCCAGCCCGTCCTCGCCCCAGCGATAGGCGCGCGAACGCGACTGGTCGTGACTGAAGTAGGCCCAGGCGTTGCCATCCAGGCTGTAGTCCTCGCGGACCGTGCCCCATTGCCTCTCGCTCAGGTACGGCCCCCTCTTCTTCCACGGGATGGCTGCC
>CAZJJF010000321.1:0-4621 GCA_964546245.1 uncultured Anaerolineales bacterium | reverse complement strand
TCGGGCGTCGTTCAGTCGCTTCTGCTCCGCGACATCGACGGACCGGGGACTCAGAGAGGATTCGCTCGTTGACATCTTTCGCCCCTCCTCGCTGCTGTATACCCAAGAGGAGAACTTCGGCCCACGGTCTTGCCGGGGTTCGTTGTGCTCCCTGCCCCAGGCGACCGACTCGCTGGGAGCCTAGCCCTTCGTGTCCGGCGGCGCGGATGGGCTCTCTTTCGCCACGGGTGCGGCCTCAGCCGCCGGGGCTGGCGCTTGGGCCGTCGCCCCGCGCTGGGGGAGCAAGCCTCCCTGGTAGGCAATACTGCCGCCGGCCAGGACGATGACCAGGAGGGTGCCGATCGGGCCTTGCAGGCTAGGCAGCCAGATGGCAAGTCCCCGCGTCACGAGCAATGCTCCGATCAAGCCCGCTAGAGCGATCAGGCCCCAGTCTTTGGTGCCTCTCCTGAAGCGCCTGATCACCACCACGGCCACGACGCCGCCGACGACGGCGAGCAGCCAATCCAGCAGGCCGAAATTGAGGTTAAAGAGATCAAGGACTCCCAGCACGATCGCAGCGCCGGCGAGCGCACTCAGCACCAGAATCACGATGTCCACGATGCCCCTCGCGAAGCCGGCGAACAAGAAGCCGATCACGGCGAGCCCGCCGACGGCCGCGATTTGGAGCCACGGCTCAGCCGAGCCCGGCAAGAAGTGCAGCAAGCCAACGCCGAGCAGTGCGCCAACCGCCGCGCCCAGTACGGACAGTCGTCGGCCGAAGGCGAGGACGGCGAGACCTACGAGGATCAGAAGAACGGGGAACATGGCGTAGTCTCCTTAGTATCTGGCGCCGCCAGCGCAGCGCTGGCGGCCGACACCACTACTCGAAGCCTGAGCAGGGTGAGATAGTGGCATGATACAACGATATCTTACCAAGCGCCAACGCTAGGGTATCAATCTTCCTTTAGCGCGGGACTATCTCTTCCAGGTCTTCGAGCTGGAGGGTCAGGGCGTCGATGGACACCTGAATCTCGCGGAAGGACAGGCCGAGGGAGACGAGCAGCAGGGCGAGACCGAAGCCGAACACCCACTGGCCGATGGTCGGTTGGCCCGCGAAGAGGAAGAACATGGACAGCACGCAGCAGAAGAAGCTGGCGATACCGAAGGCCTGCATGTTGCGGATGATCACGATGCGGTAGCGCAGATTGTGCAGCTGGCCCATGATGCGCGGGTCGGGCTGGGCGCGGTAGCGCGCGTACAGGTCGCGCATCAGGTTCGCCAGGGTCAGGAAGCGGTTGGTGTAGGCAAGCAGCAGCAGCGAGATAGCGGGGAACAGAAGGGCGGGGGTGGTGAGGGTCAGTTCCATGAGCGCCCTCGCTAGGCGCGTCTATTCGACGCTCGTGGGGAGATTGACCTTGTTGTAGATGTCGGTGAGAGGCAGCGTGCAACCAATGGCGAGCAGGTCGACGACATCCTCCGCCTCAGTGAACTCAGCGAAGAGCCACTGGTCCTTCGACTGGCGGGTGTACAGCAGCACGCGCCGCTCATCCTGGGCGATCAGGAGATAGGCCGCGACGGTCGGGATGCGGCGGTAGCCGTCGAACTTCTTGCCCCGGTCGTAGGCCTCGGTCGATGGCGACAGGACTTCGACGACCAGGGTTGGATTGAGCAGGATATCGTCCTCATCGTCCTCGAATTGCGGCTCGTCACAGACAACCACCACGTCGGGGTACAGGTAGCGATAGGAGCGCGGAATGCGGACGCGCATGTCGGCGGCGTAGACTTCGCAGGAGCGAGCGCGCAACTGGGTGTTCAGCGCTGTGGTCACGTTGGCGGCAATCAGGTTGTGGGCGCGGCTGGCGCCGGTCATGGCGTAGAGCGCGCCGTCCCAGTATTCGCTCTTCTCGTCCGCCGCACGGTCGAGGGCGAGGTACTCCTGAGGGCTATAAGCCGGGCTTCGCACTGAGGACATGTCGCCTCCCCATCAGAAGGGCTGCACAACAATTATAGGTCCGTGGGCAGAGGAGCGCAATCAGGCGGCGGGCGGCGCGGTATGTCGCGCTACCCAGTCCAGCACAACCCCGAAGACCTCTTCTTTATCGTAGTCTTCGGTAATGATGTGGGAGCTGTTCTCCACCCACACGGCCTGCTTGTCCTGGCTGCCCAGGGCGGCCAGGATGCGCGCGACCCCCGACGGCGGGGCGACGGAATCGTGGCGCGAGTGGATGAGCAAGACGGGCGCGGTCACTTCCGGCAGGGCGGCGCGCATGGCCGCGCCGAGCTGGTCGAACTGGAGCACGGCGCGCATGACCATGTAGGGGTAAGTGGGGTGCGCGGCGCGGGCATCGGGGTCGAGGATGCTGGAACCGCGCGCCTTGAACTGGTAGGGGCGAAAGGGCAGGGATAGGCGCGCGCCGATGACCTGCCAGCGCGGGAGTTCCCACATCGTGCCCATCGCCACGACGCCCGCGACCGGAAAGCGCGAGGCGGCGTACAAGGCCAGGACTGCCCCCAGGCTCAGGCCCATGACGAAGACCTGATCCGAGCGGTCAGCCAGCAAGCCGAGGGCCACGTCCACGGCATCAACCCAGGCCGTCCAGGCTACGTTGTCCAGGTCGGTGTAGCGAGTGGCGTGGCCTGGCAGCCGGATGCCCACGGCGGTGTAACCCGCCGCATGGAGTCGCTCCCCCAACTCACGCACCTCGTAGGGGGTGCCAGTCAGGCCGTGGAGGAGCAGGCAGCCAACCCGGTTGCCGGAGTATAGGAACGGCTCGCCGCCGGGGATAAGGGCCGGCTCAGGCATCAGGGGCTTCGCGGTGGAGGCGCGCGCGTAGGGCGGGGCGGCTCAAGGCCCACAGGACGACCAGGCCCAGGGCAGCCAGGATGATGATGGCGTAGAGCTTGTAGAGACGCACCGGCAGCAGAATCGCCAGCGCGCCACCAATGAGGGCGAAGGCGTAGAACATCAGGACGATGGTACGCTGGGAAAGGCCCAGGTCGAGCAGACGGTGGTGGAGGTGGTCGCGGCTGCCCTGGAAGGGTGACTGGCCGCGACGGGTGCGGGTGATGACCAGCCAGGCCACGTCGAGGATGGGCAGGCCGAGGATGAGCAGCGCGGTAGCGACCTTGGCCGGGGCCAGGATGGCGAAGGTCGCCAGACCATAGCCGAGAACCGCCGCGCCGGCCGTGCCCATGAAGACGCGGGCCGGGTGGAAGTTCCAGGGCAGGAAGCCGAGACACGCCCCTGCCAGGGCCAGGGCGAACAGGGCCACTGTCAACTGGCCCAGGGAGTAGGCGTGCCAGGCGAACAGCAGCGCGGCAATGAGGGCCACCCCGCCCGCCAGGCCGTCCAGGCCGTCCAGGAAGTTGACGGTGTTCATCATACCTACAATCCAGAACACCGTGAAGGCCATAGCCGCCCAGGTGGGCAGGACGATGAATTCGGCGGCCTCGCTGGTCAGCGGGTTGCCGAAGACCTCGATCCAGACGACGTGCCAGATGGCAATACCCGCCAGCAGCAGTTGAAAGCCGAGTTGGGGCAGCGGCCGCATGGGCCGCCAGTCGTCGAGCATGCCGAAGACCAGGGCCACGCCCACGCCAAGCATCACACCCTCGATACGCCACCAGTCCTCAGGGTCGGTGGGCTGCGGCGCCCAGCCCCAGGCATGGACCAGGTAGGCGACATAGGCAGCAGCGACGAAGCCAATGGTCAGGCCGACGCCCCCCCAGCGCGGTATGATACCGCGATGGACGTGCTTGGCTTCCCTGGGGATATCGACGGCCCCCACCGCGCGGGCGGCGCGCATAACCAGGGGCATGACCAGCCACGTCACCAGGGCGGCCACGCCAAAGATGAGGGCAGCGGCAGGGGCAAGCATAGTTCAGCCGGTCCCAAACTGACGGTCACCGGCGTCGCCCAGGCCAGGCATGATGTAGCCCGCCGGCCACGGATCGCCCTCGCGGCTAAGGCGCTCATCGATGACACCGATATGGATGGGCACGTCGGGGTGCGCGACGCGCAGGCGGGTAATACCCTCCGGCGCGCCAATGAGGCCAACGTATTTGATGCGACGCGCGCCCCACTGCTTGAGGATTTCGACCGTCGCCACGGCCGAGCCGCCGGTGGCAAGCATGGGATCGAGGACCAGAACCACCGACACGCGCGGCTCGATGGGCAGCTTGTTGTAGTAGGTCACGGGTTTGAGGGTATGCTCGTCGCGATAGAGGCCGATGTGCCAGACTTCGGCCGAAGGCATCATCTCCCAGATACCCTCCACCATACCCAGCCCGGCGCGCAGCACTGGAACGAGGCCAATTTTCTCGGCCAGCTGGTAGCCATTCGTCTGCGCCAGCGGAGTCTGGACGATGATGTCGCGCAGCGCCAGATCGGCGGTGGCCTCATAGGCGAGCAAAATGGAGATTTCGCGCACCAACTCACGGAATTTCTTGGGTTCGGTGCGGGCGTTTCGTAGCAGAGTCAGCTTATGCTTGACGAGGGGGTGTTGAGATGGGAAAACAAGGCTGTCGTCCACGTGTCCTCCCGGCGGCCGAGTCGTTGCGCCCTAATAATACACGGGACCGGCGAAAGAGGCACGTTAGGCTGTCAGTGGGGCCCGGCCCGCGCGTTGCAGGCCATGGGCGT
>CAZJJF010000320.1:0-5013 GCA_964546245.1 uncultured Anaerolineales bacterium | reverse complement strand
GATGAGTTGATGGTGCGCTTCGGCGGGCAGAACGTGGCCGGTCTGATGGACCGCCTGGGCCTGGAAGAGGACGTGCCCATCGAGCACCGCATGGTGAGCGGCGCGCTGGAGAACTCACAGGTGAAGGTTGAGGGCTACAACTTCGACCTGCGCAAGCATCTCCTTCAGTACGACGATGTCATCAATCAGCAGCGTGCCTTCATTTACCAGCAACGCACCGACGCCCTGAGCAAGACGACGCTGCGTCCCACCATCATGGGCATGATTGAGAAGGAACTCGACGCCATCGTCGATCAGCATACCCAGGGCGACCGCAGCGAGTGGGACATGGAGGGATTGCTGCGCGACACGCAGCGGGTCATTCCCATCAGCAACACGACGCCGCCCGTCGAGTGGGGCCAGCTGTACCCTGACCAGATCAAGGACGCGCTGGTGGACCTGGCCGAGCAGACCTACGACCTGCGCGAGCAGGAATTCGGCCCCGAGATGATGCGCGAGATTGAGCGCGCCGTCCTGCTACGGGCCATTGATAACCGCTGGATTCACCATCTGACGGCCCTCGATGAGCTGCGTCAGGGTATTGGCCTCCGCGCCTATGCCCAGCAAGACCCGGTTGTCACCTATCGCCGCGAGGCCTTTGCCATGTTCGGCCAGCTGACTGACTTCATCCAGGAGGACGTGGCGCGTCTCATGCTGCACGTCGCGCCGGAGACGAGCCAGCCGCCCGCACGTCGCACGGCGATGCCCCGCGCCACGCGCTACCAGGGCGCGGGCGGGCAGACGACAACCCAAACCGCGCCATCGCGCAAGGCGGCCAGCGGCGAGATTGGCCGCAATGATCCGTGCCCCTGCGGTAGTGGCAAGAAGTTCAAGCAGTGTCACATGGGGCGTGAGGTGGAACTGGCCGCCCTGCTCCAGAAGCGCGGCCAACCGGCTATGGCTGCCGCTGCCGCCGGCCAGCCGGCGACGGCGGCGAGCGCGCCACGGGGCGCGCCGCCACGCCGCGACGGCAAGGATGGCAAGACCAAGCGCCGCTAGAGGGACGAAGGACGCGGGGGCGGGACCACTTTGTCCCGTCGTCGCGTCTTGGCGCCACCAGGGAGTGGGGTGTGGCAAGCCAGACCGTTTCACACGACCGCAAACAAGAGACACTCGAGGGGAAGGCGCGCTGGTTCCAGTCGTTGACTCTTCACGAGCGGATGGACTTGCTGTGCGAGTACACCGACCTCATCCTAGAACTGAATCCAGGTATTGTGGAGCAGAAGCGTGCTGAACCGATTGCGGGACGTATTCGCGTCCTTACACCGTTATCAGGTTAAGTACGTCGTCATCGGAGGCATCGCTGCCGTTCTTCGCGGTGTGCCCCGCGCTACCTTTGACCTCGACATCCTCATTGAGGCGACGCCTGACAATTCTCAGCGACTACTCAATGCCCTCCTCGATGCGCAACTAGGTGCAGCTGCGCTCATTACAGCTGAAGAGCTTCTCGCTCAAGAGATCACCATCTTCAACGACCGTGTCCGTATCGATGTTCAGACGCTGACACCAGGTCTCACCTTCGCTGAAGCGCGGCGAAACCGGCAGTAGATGGACTACCAGGGCCGCCCCTTCCATGTTGTCTCGAAGGACGACCTGATCGCCTTGAAGCGAGCCGCCGGACGGCGCGTCGATCTCGAAGACGTTCGGATGTTGGGCGTCGGCGACGTCGGGCCGACGTCAGACGACGTCTCGCCGGACGATGAGATGCAATGAATCGGATGGATCGCCCGCTGGCCATCACCTTCGAACGGCGCGCTGGGCATGGCGGGCGAGAACAAAGGCGACGTATCTCTGCTCACACCGAGCAGGGATACGTCATTTCAGTGACGGCGCTACTTCTTTGGCCCTTCGCTCTTGACGAGGTGGTCGAGGAGGCGGCCGTGGCCTGTGCCGTCGTCGAAGCCGTAACCCGCCAGGAACACCGACGATGTAACCCGGAAGCCGATATAATCGGCGTCCACGATAGACTTGCGCCAGGCCTTGTCAAGGAGGACGCATGTCTTGACGCTTTTCGCTCCGTCGGTGAGCAGCTGCTGCTTGAGGAAGGACATCGTCTCGCCACTGGTCATCAGCGGGCGGGCCAGGATGACGTGAGCGCCCCGCACCAGTTCGCCCACACCGTCCAGGTAGACGACACGCCGGTCATCGTCCGTCTCCACAATGTCCACGAGGCCCATTTGAACCGGCAGGTCGGGATTAATAGCCCGCCCCAGCGCGCCAAAGAAGTACAGCACCGACGAAAGCCGGGCGGTGGTCAGCAGTAGAATAGGGCCTTTGCCGACATAATCTAGCGAAATCTGGCGACCCAACATCTGGACCGCTTCATCAATTTCCTCGGCGGACCGGGCGACCGCCCACGTTTCGTCCCAATGGCTCATGCGAATCCTCCGTGGCGGTGATGTGGAAAATATGGACGCAGGCCGCCGTGCTGGCCGCTATTGTACCATAGAATTGACGCGGCGCAAGATGAAAAGGCCCCAAGGGATGGGCAACCCCTTGGGGCCTTGCCACGAACGCCGCCTATCCGATCGCCGCGACGGCGGCTGCGGGCGGTGCGACTGACGCTGGTCGCCAACGGACCCAGACAGCGACGACCAGCGCGCCGAGGCCGAGGATGGTGATGATCAGGTCGGCGAGGTCGCCCAGGTAGGGCACGAAGCTCAGCAGCCAGAGACTCGGGACCAGCAGGCTGACGCCCAGCAGCATGGGCCACCAACGACTCGCGGCGCCGGCGGGCGAGAGGCGGGCGAAAATGGCGCGGCCGAGGGCGATGCCGACGACAATCTTGCTGACCCAGGCGGCGGCGGTCAGAAAGACGTACAGCAGGCCGCTACCGGCCAGGAGCGCGCCTATTACCGACGCCACGCTCAGGCCACCGAGGCTCAGCAGGCCAAAGGTGATGCCTAGAACAATCGCTACCAGGACAAGCAGCAGCAGGATGAAGGGCGTGCCGACCAGCGTGGCGATACCCCAGCCCAGGCTCGCGGCAAGACGCTCCGTCAAAATGGTGGCCGCGCCTGACATCAGAGGCCAGGCAAGCCACACCAGCAGTAGGCCCACAATGAGCAGGGTGATCCAGCGGCGTAGCAGGTCAAGGGCGCGCGCCTGGGGCGAGGCCTCGTAGGTGGCTTGCTCAGCGGCAGCCTGTCGCGCCTGCTCCGCCGCCAGGTTTGCTGTCTGCTGGACGGGCCCCTCGATGCGAGCCGAGGAAGCGATGGCTGCCGCGATAGGACTGGCGTAGTTCAGTGAGCCCCGAAGCTGGGCGTTGTCGCCGACGCGGAAGCCCTGGGGGATAATCGCCACGTCGCGTGCGCCTTGCAGGCTCGGGACGAACATGGCCGGGTTGATGGTCTGGGGGCTTGTGTCGGGGTTGATCTCCAGAGTGACGTTGCCGCCGACGATGCCGTTCAGGTCAAGGGCCGTATGGCTGCCAGCATAGTCCTGGCCGATCTCGCCCTCGATGCGAGCCTGATAGGTGCCCGCCATCATGTCACCCTGAATCTGGCTGTCTGGCGCGGTGATGAGGCTCCACGCGCCGACCAGGGCATCCTTACCGATGTGGGCCTGGGGGCCGAGGTTGACAGCGTAGCCCGCGGCGCGGACGCTGCGACCGATGTCGCCGTTGACCGTGACAATGGCGGCGGCAGCCTCCAGATTGCCTTCAACGATGCCGTTGACGATGACGCGCTGGGCGACGGCGATGGCGTCGCCCTTGACTGTGCCGTCGATGATGACCGTGTTGCCGAAGAGATAGACGTCGTCGTCGATGGTCTCGTTGGCGGCGATGGTGACGGTCTCGCTGCGACGCGGGGTGGCGGCTTGAGCCGGTGCGACCAGCACCAGCAGCGCGAGGACCACGAGGAGCAACCAACTGAACCTGCGAAACAATGTAGACATATAACCTCTCTTTCACCCACTGAACGGAGTGGCGATACGCCTCTCATTTACTTTACGTTAGGCAGAGCCGCAGGTTGCGGGGGCAGGGCGCCCCGTGCAACGTGGGGCGTGGGACCCGTGGGCTGATCTCCCGTGGCATGTTATGGTGTATAATCCCCCCATGTCAGATCTTCGCCCCACCCTAACCCTGGTTGGTGACGCTGCCGTGCTAGTCGAGTTCCGCGATGGCGAGGTGTTCGCGGCCAATAGGGCTGCCCGCGCCCTGGGGCAGGCGTTGGTGGCGGCCGCGCCGCCGTGGTTGCGCGACGTGACGCCCGCCTATCGCACGCTGCTGGTGGCCTTTGATTCCCTGGTCGGCGCGCCCGACGCGGTGGCGGCGGACATCGAGGCGCTGTCTGCCCGCCTGGATGTCGTGCATGCCGCGCCAGCGAGGCTGGTCACGATTCCAGTGCGTTACGGGGGGGACGAGGGTCCCGACCTGAGCGACGTGGCGCAGCATACCGGCCTGAGCGAGGCTGAAGTCATCGCTCGTCACACGGCGGCGGTGTACACGGTCATGTTCATCGGCTTCATGCCCGGCTTCCCCTACCTATCGGGGCTAGACCCAGCCCTGGCAACGCCGCGCCTGGCAAGTCCGCGTCGCGCCGTAGCAGCTGGCAGTGTGGGTATCGGCGGCGACCAGACGGGCGTCTACCCGTCGCTGTCGCCCGGCGGGTGGCGGCTGATTGGCCGTACCGCGCTCGCCCTGTACGACCCGCGTCACGACCCGCCGACACTATTGCGCGCGGGCGATGAGGTGCGTTTCGCGGTGGCGGGGCGCTGATGACCGTGTTGCGGGTGGTGACGCCCGGCCCGCTGACTAGCGTGCAAGATTTGGGCCGCTACGGCCTCGGCGACCAGGGCATTGCACCGTCGGGGGCGATGGACTCACTGGCGTTGCGCCTGGGTAATCGGGTGGTCGGCAACGCGCCGAGCGCGGCGGCGCTGGAAATGACGCTGGCGGGGCCGACGCTGGTGGCTGAGGGTGACATGGTAGTGGCTCTGGCCGGCGCACCCTTCGTGGCATGGCTAGAGACA
>CAZJJF010000319.1:0-5019 GCA_964546245.1 uncultured Anaerolineales bacterium | reverse complement strand
GCCTCAAGGAGGCCGCCGAGAAGGCCAAGATTGAACTCTCCACGGTCGGCCAGACGGAATTGAACATTCCCTTCATCACCGCCGATGCCAGCGGCCCCAAGCATCTGAACTTGACGCTGACCCGCAGCAAGCTCGAAATCCTGTGCGGCGATTTGGTGGAGCGCAGCCTCGCGCCCGTACGCCAGGCTCTGGCCGACGCCAGGCTGACCGCCAATCAGGTGGATGAGGTGGTCATGGTCGGCGGTCAGACGCGCATGCCGAAGGTGCAGGACGAGGTGAGGCGTCTATTCGGCAAGGAGCCGAACAAGACGGTCAACCCCGACGAGGTGGTGGCTGTCGGCGCGGCCGTCCAGGCGGGCGTGCTGAGCGGCGAGGTGAAGGACATCCTGCTGCTGGACGTGACCCCGTTGACGCTGGCGATTGAGACCTACGGTGGCGTGGCGACGCCTATGATCGAGCGCAACACGACCATTCCCACGTCGCGCACCCAGATGTTCTCGACGGCGTCGGACAGCCAGGATAAGGTCGAGGTTCACATCACGCAGGGCGAGCGGCCGCTGTCGCGGGATAACAAGAGCCTGGGTAAGTTCATCCTGGACGGCATCCCAGCGGCTCCGCGCGGCGTGCCGCAGATTGAAGTGACGTTCGACATCGACACCAACGGTATCCTGAAGGTATCTGCCCGAGACAAGGCGACGAGTCGCTCCCAACATATCACCATCACGGCATCGTCGGGGCTGTCGAAGGAGGAGATCTCCGACATGGTGCGGGAGGCGGAGATTCACCGCGCCGCCGACCAGACGCGCCGCGATGAGATCGACGCCCGCAATCAGGCGGAGTCGGCCATCTACGTGGCTGAGCGCACGCTGCGCGACGTGGGCGAACGCGCGCCCGCTGCGATGCGCACAGAGCTGCAAGACAAGATCGCCAGGACGCGCGCCACCCTGGGTGGCGATGATCCTGATGCGATTCGCCTCGCCATCCAGGAGTTGCAGGGCATGACTCAGAGTGTGGCCACGGCGGCCTATCAGGCGGCGGCCGCCTCCGAGCCAACTGCCTCGACCCAGGAGACGCCCGGCGCGAACAACGGGTCGACCGACGGCAACCCTGAGGCGGAGGCCACCGAGGGCGAGCGGCAGGCATAGCACCATGAGCACCAAGCGCGACTACTACGATATTCTCGGCATCCCCCGCGACGCCGACGGCGAGGCCGTGAAGCGCGCCTATCGCCGGTTGGCCAAGCAGTACCACCCCGATACCAACAACGCGCCGGATGCCGAGGCGCGCTTCAAAGAAATCAACGAGGCCTATGAAGTCCTCAGCGACCCTCAGAAGCGGGCCACCTATGACCGCTTCGGATATGCAGGTGGCAGCAGCCCTTTCGGGGGAGCGGGCAGCGGCCCGGACATATCGGGATTCGAGGACATCTTCGAGCAGTTCTTCACCGGCTTCGGCCAGCGCGCCCGCACAAGCCGCACCGGGCCTCAGCGCGGCGCCGACATCCGCGTTGATCTCTCAGTCGCCTTCGAGGAGGCCGCGTTTGGGGTGGAGAAGCCGGTGGAGGTCCCGCGCCGCGAGGTGTGCTCGACCTGTCATGGTAGCGGGTCCGCGCCGGGCACGACACCGATTCGCTGTTCTATGTGCCAGGGGTCGGGACAGGTTCGCCGCGTTCAGCAGTCGATACTAGGCCAGTTTGTGAATGTGACCGTCTGCCCCCAATGCCAGGGCGAGGGCGAGGTGATTACCACGCCTTGCCCTGAGTGCAAGGGGCAGAAGACCGTGCAGCGGACGCGCACCCTGGTCGTCGAGGTTCCCGCCGGGGTCGATGATGGCATGCAGATTCGGCTGGCGAATGAGGGTGAGCCGGGCACGCGCGGCGGCCCGCCAGGCAACGTCTACGTGCAGCTTCACGTGCGACCCCATCCCTTGTTCCGTCGCATGGGTGACGATGTCCACCTGGAATTGCACATCAACGTGGCGCAGGCGGCCCTGGGCGATGAGATTGCCGTGCCGACGCTGGAAGGCGACGAGCGCGTGACTATCCCGGCCGGCACTCAGACGGGCGATTCGCTGCGCCTGCGGGGCAAGGGGATTCCCATCCTCAAGCGGTCGGGGCGGGGCGACGAGATCATTAGCCTGATTGTGGATGTCCCCAAGCGACTGACCGAGGAGCAGCGCGATCTGTTTGCCCAGCTAGGCAAGACCCTCAACAACGATATCGAGATTGTGCCGCAAGGCGGCAAGGGCTTCTTCGACCGGCTGAAAGATGCCTTCAAGCCGTAGCACGGGATGAATATCTGGGAGATTGCTGTTCTCGCCGATGGGGAGGCCGCCGAGGCGGTCAGCGAGGTGATGCACCGTTACGCGCCGGCTGGGGTGGCTGTCGAGACGACGCTGATTCGCGGCGCGTCGGATCGCGAGTACGGCACACCGGAGACGCGCATCAAGGCCTATCTGCCGGTGGAGGAGGGTGACGAACGCCTCCAGTCGCTGCTCGATGCTCTGTGGCGGCTGCGGTTCATCCTGCCCATGCCGGAGCCAGAGGTGCGCGAGATGACGGAGGATGATTGGGCGACGGCCTGGCAGCGCGACTATCACACGCTGCGCCTGGGCCAGCGGCTAGTCATTGTTCCCGACTGGGAAGAGTACACCCCACAGCCCGACGACCTGGTAATTCGCCTGGAGCCGGGCATGGCCTTCGGCACGGGCCTGCACCCGACGACGCGCCTGTGCGCGCAGGCGCTTGAGGCGCTGGTGCGGCCTGGTATGCGCGTGTTGGATGTGGGCACAGGGTCGGCGATTCTGGCTATTGCCGCCATCCGTCTCGGCGCGGCGCAGGCGCTGGGGACCGAGATTGATCCGGTGGCCGTGGTTGCGGCGCGGGAGAACGTCGAGCGTAACGGCGTCGGGGATCGCGTGCGCCTCGTTGAGGCGGCCTCACCGGCCGGCCACGGAACCTGGGACGTTGTGGTTGCCAACATCCTGCCCCACATCCTGCTGGACATGGCCGATGCTTTGGCCGCGAGCGTGTTGCCTGACGGCGTGCTGGTCCTGTCCGGCATCCTGGATACGCGGGTGGCCGAGGTCGAAGCTGGCTTCGCAGCGCGCGGCCTCACCCTGACCGAGACCCTCAGCGAGCAAGACTGGACGGCCCTGGTCCTGCGACCGGCCCCGTAGACTCCCCCGCCGAGGCATACCCCATGCAGACGACAGCCGTGGCGCGCGCCCACCCGATGCGCGTCTTCCTGGAGATGATCAAGTTCGAGCATACCATCTTTGCGCTGCCCTTCGCCTATATGGGGATGGTGCTGGCTGCAGGGGGGTGGCCGGGCTTTGCGACCTTCTTCTGGATCACTCTGGCAATGGTGAGCGCGCGCACCCTGGCGATGGCCGTCAATCGGGTGGTGGATCGCCGCTACGACGCGCAGAATCCGCGCACCGCAATGCGCGCGTTGCCGCGCGGCCTGCTCTCACCGCGCTTCGTATGGGGCGTGGCCGTCGCCGCCGCGCTGCTCCTCCTGGTGAGCGCGGCGATGCTCACCTGGCTGGTGTTGGCGCTTGCGCCGCTCGCGGTGGTGTTTCTCATCGGCTACAGTTACACCAAGCGGTTCACGTGGCTCTCGCATTGGGTATTAGGCCTCGTTGACGGCGCGGCAGCGGCTGGCGGCTGGGCAGCCGTCACGGCGTCCCTGGATGCGCCGGCCTTCCTGCTGTGGGCCGCCGTAACCTTCTGGATTACGGGCTTCGACCTCATCTACGCCTGTCAGGACGTGGCCTTCGACCGTCAGGCGGGGCTGCACTCCTTCCCGGCTCGCTTCGGCATCGCGGCATCCCTGACCGCGGCGCGGGTGTGCCACGCGCTGACGGTGGCGCTGCTGGCTGCCACAGGCGTCGCGCTGGGGCTGGCCTGGCCCTACTGGATAGGCCTCGCGATTGCCACCGCCTTGCTCGCCTACGAGAACAGCCTCGTTCACCCCACGGACCTATCCCGCCTGGACATCGCGTTCTTCAACATCAACGGCTACATCAGTGTTATCATGTTCGCCGCGGCCTGGCTCGGCGTCGCGCTACGCGGCTAGTTGGCGGCCTGGGGCGTTTCGGCTACAATTTGCGGGTTAACGTTTACGACATTCTAAACGGAAGGAACGTTGCCGTCCATGCGAAAAACCGTGTCGTGCCTGTCGCTTGGCTTGCTTGTGATTCTCGCCGCGGCCTGCCAGCCGGCTGCCCCGGCAGCCCAGCCAAAGTCGGCGGCCGCCGCGCCGACCGCCGCCCCAGCCGCGAAGGCGACTGATGCGCCGAAGGCTGCTGCGCCCGCCGCTGATGGCAAGACGCTTCGCTTCGCGGTGCTACCCATCACCGATGTGTTGCCGGTCTACGTGGCTGAGCAGAAGGGCTACTTTAAGGACGCGGGCCTCAACGTCCAGATCATCCCTGTCGCCAGCGCCGCCGAGCGCGATCAGGTGATACAGGGCGGCCAGGCGGATGGCGTGCTGACTGATCTCATCAATATCGTGCTGTTCAACGCCGAGCAGCCGCGCCTGCAAGTCGTGCGCAAGGCGCGCCAGGCCTTCCCCAACGCGCCCCAGTTCCGCCTACTGGCGGGCAAGGATAGCGGTATCACCGATATTCAGGGTCTCAAGGGGGTGGATATCGGCATCTCCGATAACTCGGTCATCGCTTACTGGACCGACCGGGTGCTGGCGAAGGAGGGGTTGGCGAAGGCCGACATCAAGACCCAGGCCGTGCCCAACATCGTCCAGCGCGCCCAACTCCTGGGCCAGGGGCAGTTGAAGGCGGGTGTTCTGCCCGACCCGCTGGCGTCCCTTGCCATGCTGCAGGGGGCGAAGGTCATTGCCGACGACACGAAGTATCCCGAGTTGGGGCAGAGCGTGCTGGCGTTCCGCACGCCCTATGTCCAGTCCAACGCCGACGACATCCGTAAGTTTACCCAGGCGTGGGACTGGGCGGTGGCCGACCTGCGAGCCAACCCCGCTGAGTTCCGCGCCTTGCTCGTCG
>CAZJJF010000318.1:0-5041 GCA_964546245.1 uncultured Anaerolineales bacterium | reverse complement strand
TGATCCGCGCGTGACGGCCGGAGGAGTAGTCATCATCCAGGACGAGCCAGCGCTCGGCGGCGCGGCCGATCAGCGTGCCGGAGCGGCGCAGGGGAAGGCTCGTTCCGGCGAGGGGGCCGTCGGTGTCTCCCAATAGGCAGGCATTGGGCGGTAGCCGGGCAGGCTCGGCGCAGGCACGACCACAATTTGAGGCATGCTCGGCGGCTGAGGCAGGGGCGGAGGCAAGACCTGGGGCAGGCGTGACACAGAGGCGTCGCCCTCGTCGCTGGCGTCAACCGGCTTGCGCCGCGTCGCGTACAGCACGAGCAGGGCCACCGGCAGGCTGCTGAACACACCCATCAGCACTCCCACCACGACCGCCATCGCCTCGGTGCCGAGCTTGAGAGCCACAACAGCGCCCAGGCCCGCGCAGAATGCGACCAGACATAGCCGAAACAGAGCGACCATAGCAAACCTCATGCCGTCTCAGGGGTTGGCAAACAGGGTGCGGGCCGGGTGGGGCGCGGGCAGGGGTCCAGGATTGCAGGTGTCGCTAGACTTGTGGTGGGTTTCCGGAAGCTCGGTAAACACCCCACGCCCCACCGACTCGCGTCGGGACGCTTGCGGAGAGCGCCCCTATTTAACCACGCGCAATGCGCCACGCCGCTCCGCCCGCGCGACGAGGGGGTTCGACGCGCCCGATAGTCCCTCGGCTGGGGAATCCGGCGCGCCGACCGCCCGCCACTGGGCGGGCGCGGCGGTGGTTACGTAGGTGGCCGCCGGGCGTTGGGCGGCGGTCAACGGCAAGGGAACCTCGCCCTCGCCCAGGTGATGAGCCAGTTCAGCCTCGGTACAATAGGCCCCCTGGAAGCGATGCGTTGTGCCTTGCACGACCAGCAAGAAGTCGCCGCGCCCCGCCAGGCGCTCGGCGCCGCTCCGGGCAATGCCGGTGGCGACCCTGGCGTCCTCGGCGCTGGCGACACTACCCACCAGGCGGGCCGGAAAGTTGGCCTTCACCAGCGAGCCGATGATGGCGGCGCTGGGCTTCTGCGTGCAACATACCAGATGCAGCCCCGCTTCACGGCCGCGCTGAGACAGGCGCGTCAACGCGGCCGTCACAGTCGCGCCGCCGACCAGGGCCAGGTCGGCCAGTTCATCGATGAAGGTGATGATGCGCGGTAGAGTGATACCCTCGTGGTCCCGCCGCTCCATCTCGCCCACCAGCCAGTTCAACAACGCCAGGGCCTCCTGGGGCGACTGGGCGACCGGGGCCAGCAGATGCGGCAGCGAGGCGAAAGGCGCGTAGCCCCGCCCTTTGGGATCGATGAGCAACAATCCTAGATCGGCCGGGGAGTTGTGCGCGGCCAGACTGGCGATCATACCACGCGCCAGGGCCGTCTTGCCGGAGCCGGTCGTACCGCTAATGAGGGCGTGGGGCGCTTCGGGACTGGCGAGACGTAGCAGGATGGGCGTGCCTTCGCCATCCAGGCCGAGAATGGCCGTGTAGCCGGGCACGCGCGACAGCCGCTGCGACAGGTCGAACAGGCGCACGATGCCCCGGTCCGAGCGCGGAAACTCCAGGTCAATGGTCGAGCCGCGCCGCACGACGCGGCATGTGGCCGCACCCAGGGACAGGGCCAGTTCCTCCGACAGGCGCGCAATCTGGCTGACCCGTGTGCCCATGGCCGGCGCAAGGTGGAAGCGCACCATCTGGGGCGTGACCGCCCCGCCGGTGACACGGCCATGGATACGATGGCTGGCGAGGACCGACTCGATTTGATCTGCCTGAAAGTGTAGTTGACTCTCGCGCTTGCTCATCGGGGCAGCTCTCCTGGCCGTCGGCCAACTCACACGTGACGAATCACGGCGATGACCTTACCCTGAACCTCCACGTCGTCGGCGTCGCAATAGATCGGCTCCATGGTCTGATTCTCCGGCTGCAACCGAATCCGCTCGCCTTCGTCGAAGAAGCGCTTGAGGGTCGTCTGCTGCTCGCTCTTGATCCACGCCGCGACCATATCGCCATTGTCGGCGCTACTCGTGCGGCGCAGGATGACGATGTCGCCATCATTGATGAGCGCGTCAATCATCGACGTTCCCTTGACGCGCAGTGCGTAGACACCACGAGTGTCGCGCACGATGTCGCGGGTGAGTTCCAGGCTGTCTTCCGGCGCCGTCCGCTCGTCGGGCACAGGAATAGGCAAACCAGCCGCGATGCGACCCAGCACGGGAATGGTGATGACATCGCCGAAGGGTTGACCATCGGCGCAGCGCAGCAAGACGAGGCCACGGGCCACGCCGGGCGTCCGCGTCAGGTACTCCATCGCCTCGAGCTTGCCCATGTCGCGGTGAACGTGATCCTTAGAAGCCATATTCATGGCGACGCGAATCTCTTCAACCGATGGCGCGTGCTCGTGCTTTCGCAGATACATTTCGATGACCGTCACCATCCGAGCCAGATGGTCGGTCAAGCCATTGCTTCCCATAGCCGCCTCCTCCACTGACCAGAACCCATGTTCTGAATTATAGTATAGCAGAACGTTTGTTCCCTGTCAAGAGCCGGGCAGCAGCAAAAAGTTGACCCCTTTCCTCGCCAGATAATGCAAAACTCCCCCGCCGTGGGACGGGGGAGTCAATCGCCGAGCTAGATGGGGAGGAGTTTAGGCCCTGGGGCGCGCGCCCGACGCACCACGCCTGGTCGTGACGGGGGTGATCTGGCCGCTCTCCGCCAGCTTCAAGCGCTTGGCAAGGCGAGACTTGCGGCGCGCGGCATTGTTCTTGTGAATGATACCCTTCTCGGCGGCGGTATCCAGCGCGCTCTGCGCGTCGTGGAATGCCAGGCGAGCGGCGTCCACATCGCCCGCGTCGATGGCCTTCTGGGTCTTCTTGATGAACGTGCGAGCGCGGGACTCGAACCAGCGATTGCGAGCGCGGCGCCGCTCGTTTTGGCGGACTTGCTTCTGGGCAGACTTCGTGTTGGCCAACTTCTTATCCTCCGGCGGTCGGGGCCGCGCCATATGAATCAGAGCGGTAAGGCAAATAATGAGTGCTCAAGCGACACATTATCTTACGCAAAAGCAGGCGTTTTGTCCAATTTGGTCGCCCATCTCGCGCGGAGCGGCAATGAACGAACCCTGATGCGTTAGTCATCCTGTTATGAGACCGCCGCCGCCTGTGCTATAATCGCCTCACATGGCTACCCCGCCGTCCCATCCTCGGCCCTTCTGGTGAACTCATGACCACATCTACCCCTGTCTACCTCGGTACGGACTTCGGCGCGACCACATCCAAAATCGCGGCTGTCTGGGCTGACGGCGCACCCGTATCCACCATCCTCCTACAACGGCCCTCCAACTCCCAGGCTGGCCCTGACGCCGTGGTGGATGGCTGGATTCAGTCCATTGGCGCCTTCCTGAATCAGAATGACCTGGCGTGGGACCAGGTCCGTGGGGTGGGCGTCGCCATCCCCGGCCCCCGCCGCAGCTACGGCGTGCTGGAGCGCGGCTCCAACCTGCCCGCCAGCTTCGAGGGCTTCGATGTCTACACCGCCTACAGCAACGCTCTGGCGGAACGGGCTGGTCGCGCTGTGCCCGTGTCTGTAGGGAACGATGGCAACATGGGCGGCGTCGCCGAGGCGGCTCGCGTGCGCGGCGGCACGTCGGCCACCGTGATACTCCTGGCGCCCGGCTCTGGCCTGGGATGCGCCTATATTGACGGCCACGGCCTGCCCCTCGACGGCGACACCCTGGCCGGAATGGAGGCGGGCCATATACCCGCGCCGTTGCACCTGCTAGACGCGCCCGCCTATCCCTGCGGCTGTGGGCGCACCTGGGGCTGCATCGAGATGTACACCGCGCTGGCCGGTCTGTCCTACCTGTTGGCCGACCGTCTGAAGGACTACCCCGACCACCCGCTGGCCCATTCCCCCCTCAGCCCCAAGGAACGCGCCCTGGCCCTGCGTGGCCTGGCGCAAAAGGGCGACGAGCTGGCCGTCAGCCTGTTCGACTTCCAGGCTCGCGCGCTAGGATTGCACCTCGCGGGCCTGGCGATGGCCCTCGACCCCCAGTACGTGGTCATTGGCGGCGGCCTGATGGACCCCGAGGCGACAACGCCGGCCTTCCGCGAGCGTTACCTGCGCGGCGTCCACGAGGCTGCGCTGCCTTACCTGTGGCCTGTGCAACGCGAGCGAATGCGCATCGTCCCCGCTGCCCTGGGCGACCTGTCCCAGGCCATCGGCGCCGCCCTCGTCGCCCTGTACCAGGACCGCGCTCGATGAGTGACCTGCGCGTCGCGGTGGTGACGGGGGCGGGCAGCGGCATCGGCCAGGCTGTGGCGCTGGCCCTGCTCGATGACGGCTACGCGGTGGCGCTGGCGGGGCGGCGGCGCGAGATGCTGGCAATGACGGCCGAGCAGTCCGGCGCGGGCGAGCGCGCCCTCGTCGCGCCGACCGACGTGCGCGACCCCGCGTCGGTGAGTGCGCTGTTCGCGGCAGTGGCGGCGGCCTTCGGTCGCCTCGACGTGCTGTTCAACAACGCCGGCATCGGCGCGCCTGCCATCCCCCTGGACGAGCTGACCTATGACCAGTGGCGCGACGTGGTGGATGTCAACCTGACGGGGGCGTTCCTGTGTTCCCAGGCGGCGTTCAAGATGATGAAGGCGCAGACGCCCCAGGGCGGCCGCATCATTCATAACGGCTCCATCTCGGCCCACGCCCCGCGCCCCAACTCCGCCCCCTACACCGCCACTAAGCACGCCATCACCGGCCTCACCAAGTCCATCGCTCTGGACGGTCGCCCCTACGACATTGCCTGCGGCCAGATCGACATCGGCAACGCGGGCACGCCCATGACGGCGCGCATGGCCGACGGCGTTCCCCAGGCCAACGGGACCCTCGCGCCGGAGCCGACCTTCGACGTGGCCCACGTCGCCCAGGCGGTGCTGCACATGGCGAATCTGCCTCTGGACGTGAACATCCCATTCCTGACTATCATGGCGACCAGGATGCCGTATATAGGGCGCGGGTAAGGAGAGTCAACTATGATGAGACTCATCAGCCTCAACC
>CAZJJF010000317.1:0-5041 GCA_964546245.1 uncultured Anaerolineales bacterium | reverse complement strand
CGCTGCACGTCGGCCAGCGACCGCCCGGCCGCCCTCGCGCCCGCCTCGATGGCGGGCAGGATGACCTCGCTCAGGTACTTGGCCGAGTCGAAGGGGTGGACGTGGAAACCCTGGCAGAGTTCGCCCGCCAGGCGGCACAGCCGCTCGTTGACGCCAGCGATGTAGACCGGAATGTCCGAGTGGGGCATGGGCGGCGGGCTGAAGAAAGGTGTCATCAGCGTCAGCTTGTAGAACTGGCCGCGATAGTTCAGCCGCCCCTGGGTCTGCCACGCCTGCCACACGGCGCGCATGGCGAGCAGCATGCCGCGCAGGCGATCCACGGGATGCTCGAACTCAGCGCCGAAGCGCCGCTCGACGTGGGCGCGCACCTGGGTGCCCAGGCCGAGGATGAAGCGGCCCTCCGACTGCGCCGCCAGGTCCCAGGCGATGTGGGCCAGAACGGTCGGGCTACGCGGGAAGGCGACGGCGATGGCTGTGCCGAGGGCGACGCGGTGGGTATGCTCGGCGGCCAGGGTCAGGGGCAGGAAGGGGTTGTGGGCCGTCTCGTGGGTCCACAGGCCGTCGAAGCCGAGAGCCTCGATGGAGCGGGCCGCGGCGGGCACGTCGCGCAGGCTGTCCAGGGTGATGAGGGCGTCGAAGTGCATGGTCAGGCTCTCTCGTGGGTGGTCAGCATGGCGGCCTTCGGTAGGCCCGCCTTGAGACGCTCGTGGGCAGCGTCGAGGGTCACCAGCTTCTTAGGGAAGGCAAAGCGCACCAGGCCGCGCCCCTTGCCCGGCGTGCGGTAGAAGGACGAGCCGGGCACGACGGCGACGCCCACCTCCTTCGTCAACCACAGGGCGAAGGCGTGGTCGTCGTCGCTGGGGAAGCCCACGCCGCCAAAATCGGCCATGACATAATATGCGCCTTCGGGCGGGACCGCGCCAAAGCCGGTGTCGGCCAGGATGCCCATCATCTTGTCGCGGCGGACGTGGTAGTCGGCCTGCAACTGGGTGTAGTACTCCGGCGGGAAGTGGATGGCCGTGACAGCCGCCTCTTGCAGGGGCGTCGGGGCGCAGATGGTGGTGAAGTCGTGGACGGTGCGAATGGCGTTGCTGATGGGGGCGGGGGCGACGGTGTAGGCCAGCCGCCAGCCGGTGATGGCGTAGGTCTTGGACAGGCCGCCGCAGGTAACGGTGCGCTCGGCCATGCCGGGCAGCGTCGCCAGGGGGATGTGCTGCCGGTCGTCGTACAGGATGTGCTCGTAGATTTCGTCGGTCACTGCGATGGCGTCGAACTCCTGGCACAGGTCGGCGACGACCTGCAACTCCTCGCGGCTGAAGACGCGGCCCGTCGGGTTGTGGGGCGTGTTGAGGATGATGGCGCGGGTCTTGGGGCCGAAGGCGCGGCGGAGGCGGTCGGCGTCGAGGCGGAAGGCGGGCGGCTCCAATGGCACGAAGACCGGCGCGCCCCCCGCGAATACCACCGCCGGGTAGAAGTTCTCGTGGAACGGCTCAATGATGACCACCTCGTCGCCGGGGTTGATGAGGGACATCAGGGTGACGACGATGGCCTCGGTGACGCCGACGGTGATGGTGACGTGCTTCTCGGCGTCCACGTCCAGGTTGTACCACGCGCCGAGCTTGGCGGCAATGGCCTCGCGCAAGGCCCGCGACCCCCAGGTGACGGCGTACTGGTTGTGGTCGCCCAGGATGGCATCGACGGCGGCCTGCTTGAGGGCGGCGGGCGTCGGGAAGTCGGGGAAGCCCTGCGACAAGTTGATGGCATCGTGGGCGATGGCGATGCGGGTCATCTCGCGGATGAGGGACTCGGTCATGGTGGCGAGGCGGTCGGCGGGCATGGCGTCTCCCTTCAACCTTTCAACGGTCAGTCTTCAACTCAGAATCGGCGACTCGGACATCGACGACTTCGATGCTGGCCGCGCCATATTCGACCTTGTTCTGCATGCGCTCCAGCACTTTGGGGTCGGCAATCTTGGCCTTGACCCTGGCGGCGTCGGCTTCTTTCGTTGTCACTTTGAGGGTCAGGGTGACGGTGTAGGTGGGCACAACATATCTCCTCGCTACAAGGGTAGAGCGGCTGGTGTTTACCGAGAACGGCCGACGGTCATGCCGAGGTCTGCCGAGGCATCTCTGCGCTTGCTGCCGCGGAGACCCCTCCTATCGTCGGGGTGACAGTCGTAGCGGCTGCGCGCATGTGAGAGTCATCTTCAATCGACAGAAAAGTTCAGTCTGTACCGTCCCGCGCCGACAAGGGTGAAGCGGGTGATGCGGAAGCCGCGCATGTCGCCGGTGCTCGTGACGTGCTGGCCGCGGCAGGCACGCGGGTACGCGCCGATGCTGACGACGCGCACCGGGTCCAGGTCGGCGGGAATCTCGTTCAGGTTGGGCAGGTGGCCTGCCTCAGCACGGTGGATCTCGTTGATGGTCACCGGCCAGTCGGCGGCGATGGCCGCGACCATTGCCGCGCTCACGGGGACGATATCGGCCTCGGTCAGCACTGTCGGGTAGTCGAACTCGATGACGCACTTGCGGCTCTTGAGGCGCGATTCGTAGCCCGATAGGGCGGGCAGTCGCTCCTCTAGCAGGGAGGTCAGCAGGTGCTCGGCGGAGTGGAGAGGTGGGTACGCGAGGGGGTCGCCCATGGGATACCTGGAGATCAGCGATTAGGGATTGGCGATAGGTCGTGTCACAGGATGCGCTGGCCGAGGAGGGAGGCGGCGAGTTCGACGGCGATCTCGGCCGTGGTGTTGCCCTTGTCCAGGATGGGGTTGATCTCCACCAGGTCGAGGGAGCGCAGCATATCGCTGTCGGCCAGGATTTCCATGAGCAGGTGCGCCTCGCGGTAGGTGAGGCCGCCGGGCACGGGTGTGCCGACGCCGGGGGCCACGTCGGGGTCGAGGCTGTCCAGGTCGAGGCTGACGTGCAGGTGGTTGACGTGCCCCAGGCGGCGCACGATCTCGGCCGCCACCGACGCCATGCCCCGCTCGTCGAGGTCGCGCATGGTGTAGACACCGATGCCGCTCGCCATCAGCCGCCGTCGTTCCTCGCCGTCCACGTTGCGCAGGCCGACGATGACCACGCTGGCCGGGTCGAGACGCCAGCCGTCGGGGGTCAGGGACGTCAAAGCGTGGGGGCCGTCGCCCAGTAGAGCGGCCAGGGGCATACCGTGGACGTTGCCCGACGGCGAGGTTGCCGGGGTGTTGAAGTCGGCGTGGGCATCGACCCACACCACGCCCAGGCCGTCGTCGCCCGCCTGCCCGGCGATGGTCCCCGCGCTGATGGAGTGGTCGCCGCCCAGGAAGACGCCGATGTCGCCAGCCTGCGCCACGGCGCGACTGGCGGCGCACACCTCGCGTAGCACCTGGGCAATGGCGGGCAGGTGGCGGGCCGAGGGCTGGTCGGCCAGGGCGGGGTCATCGCGGGTCATCTCCGGCACCGGGACAGCCACGTTGCCCGCGTCATGGACCTCGTAGCCCAGGGCGACCAGGCGGTCGTACAGTCCGGCGTAGCGGACGGCGAACGGCCCCATGTCGACGCCGCGTCGCCGCTGGCCCAGGTCCATGGGCACGCCGAGGATGCGCACCGATCGCGGGTCAGCCACGCGGGTCGTCCCCCGTGATCTGTGCGGCCATCGGCTCCCAGCCCCACATCTCGCGCTCGGTCGCCTCATCTAGCGTCGACTCGGCGACCTGGACGATGGTGCCGTGGGCGGAACGTGGCGAGATAAAGGCCTCTTTCCAGGTGGGGTCGGCGTAGTTTTCGTCGACCACGCGCACCCCGCGCGCCTTGAGCAGGGCCACGAACTCCTCGATGCGGCGCACCTTGAACGTCATATGGTGGACGCCCTCGCCGTGACGGTCGAGGAAGCGCGCCAGGAAGCCATCGTCAGCCAACGGCTCCAGTAGCTCAATCTTCCCGCCACCCGGATAGACGACCTGGACCCAGCGGAAGCCCTGGGCCGGGTTGTCGCCCGCCAGATACAGCTCGCCGCCGAGCAGGTCGCGGTACAGTCGCAGCGCGTCGCGCACGCTACGCGTCGCGATGGCGGTATGGTCGAGCTTGATCACGTAGTCGCGCAGGTCGGTGTCGAACACGGGGTATCCTCGGCAGGTTGATGCGAGTGCGGGAAGTATAGCATGGGTGCAGAACAGACCCTAACGGTCTCGGAGACCGTTAGGGTCTACGCTTGCCGGGTCACTACCGTCGTCGGCCGATTTCGATGCCACCCTGGCCCGCCTCGCGACTGGGGGCGAAGATGACGCCACCCCGCCCCGCGCCGTCGCGATCGTCGGGGCGGTCGTCGCCGGTGTGGCGCTCGTTGAGCGTCTTGATGTAATCGGCCAGCGCCTGGCTCTCAATCACCTTCAATTCGAACTCGCGGCCGCGATCCAGCAGCGCCTGGGCCAGAACGCGCTGCACCCGCGCGCCCAGTTCGCTGGCTGCCGTGTAGCCCTGCCAGTCTACATCCGTTGCCTTGACGAACTCGTGGGCGGCGGGGGTACGCGGCCCCTCCTTCAGCAGGGCCACGATGGCCGCACCGCCGCGCCGCGCCGCCACCCACTCCACCCCCATCGGGGCGCGAATGTCCTCGCCCATCACCGACACGTAGACGTGGGCGCGAGCGGCAGCCTGCGGGTCGCCCGGCGGGTCGAGGGGGCCTGGCGTGATATCGACCTCCCAGCCCACGTCCACGGGCAGGGCGGCCACGGCGCGGCCGATGGCCTCGCGTTCGGCCCTCAGGTCAGGGGCGATGCTGACGTAGAGCCGGGCGCGCATGGGTCAGGCCTCGGCCGCGCAGATCAGCTCGACCTCGTTACCATCGGGGTCGTCCAGATACAGGGTTCGCGAGGGTATCACCGGGTGCTGGCCGGTGCGTAGCTTGAAGCCGCGCTCGGTCAGTCGTGCCGCCTCGGCGTCGAATTGGGCAGGGTCGATCTCCAGGGCCAGGTGGTGCAGGGTGCGCGGGCGGGAGAATTCCGGCGTCCCGGCCGGCAATTGCACCAGGACCAGCATCTGCGGGATGGACCAGCGCCCGTCGTCGA
>CAZJJF010000316.1:0-5056 GCA_964546245.1 uncultured Anaerolineales bacterium | reverse complement strand
CAACGACGCCCTGCTCCTCCAGGGGCCGAGCCAGTTCCTCGCCCGCCGCTATGGCAGCGACAGCCTCGCCCGCACCGTCAACCTTCAGAGCAGCCGTCTGCGCGACCGCCCGCCGGCCGAGATTGAGCAGGTGGTGGCGGACACGGCGGCCGAATACTCGCCGGTCTGGCTGGCCGTGGAGCAGCCCCAGTCGCCGGGCGATGTCAAGGCATGGCTCGACAGCCATGGCTACCAGCTCGACGTGGACGGCGCGGGCAATATCAGTCTGTGGGCCTACGCCTTCCCGCGCCAGATGCCCGCCCCGCGCCCGCCCGCGAGCCTCGGCGGCCCCGCGCCCATCGACCTGGCCTGGGCCATGTCGCCCAACCCCGTTCGCCCCGGCGACATCGTGGCGGTTGACCTGGGATGGACACCCACCGCGCCCGCCCCGCCCAATCTCAAGGTTTCGCTGCGCCTGGAGGCGGCCGACGGCCGCACCGTCTGGCAGCGCGACCGCGCGCCCGTCGACGGCGTCATGCCCAGCGACAGGTGGCGCGTGGGACAGCCGGTCGCCGACCGCTACGCCGTGCGCCTCCCCGCCACGCTTGCGCCGGGCGAGTACACCTGGCGGGTCATCCTGTACGATGCGACGAGTCTGGCCGAACAGCGCGTCGCCACCCTCGGCGTGTTCCAGGTGGCCCCCTAGCCATGTCCACCGCTGCGCCGCCTCTCACCGCCCGCGCCGAGCGCGCCGCCGCGTCGCCCCGCGCCCTGCCGTGGTCGCGCTGGGATGCTGTAGCATTGCTGGTGCTGGCTGCCCTGGCGCTGGTTCTCATGGCGCCGCTCTTGCTGCGCCGCGCCGACTTCCCCGCCGGTGACTTCATCGACCAGTTCTACGCCTTTGCCCACTTCGCCTCAGCCGAGCTGGCCCAGGGCCGCCTGCCCACCTGGAACCCCTACAGCTTCAGCGGCGCGCCCTTCCTGGCCGACATCCAGTCGGGCGTCTTCTACCCGCCCAATCTGGTCATGCTGCTCTATGGCGCGGCGCGCGGCGGCGACCTGCCCCTGACTGCGCTCTACGCCCAGGTCGCGCTGCACCTGTTCCTGGCGGGCGCGTTCAGCTATGCCCTCGCCCGCCGCCGCCTGGGGAACCGCTGGGCCGCCCTCCTGGCGGGCGTCACCTTCGCCCTCGGCGGCTACCTTACCAGCTACCCCCCACTCCAACTGGCCGTGCTGCAAACGGATGTGTGGCTCCCGCTGCTGCTACTTGTTCTCGACAGAGGGATTGGGGATTGGGGATTAGGGATTGGAGATTGGAGATTGGAGCCGGAACACGCTCCACGCTCCACGCTCCACGCCCCACTCCCTAATCTCCACTCCCTAATCTCCATTCTCCTGGTCTGGGCGCTCGTCTTTCTGCCCGGCCATCCCCAGTCGGCCATGTACGTCACCTACGCCGCGCTCGCCTGGGCCGTATACCGCGCCTGGGATAGCGGCCTCGGCTGGTGGCGCGGTCTGCTTCTGGCGGGCGGGACGGTCCTCGGCGGGCTGGCTCTGGCCGCCGTCCAGTGGCTGCCGAGTCAGGAGTACGCTCGCCTATCGGTGCGCGCCGCCGCCAGCTACGACCAGTTGTCCCACGGCTTCCCCTTCCGCGACCTCGTGCAGGTGGTTCTGCCCGGCGTCGTCAGTCTATGGTCGCCGCTGTACGTCGGCCTCATCCCGCTGGGCCTGGCGCTGTATGCCGTCGCCCACGCCAACCGCCGCGACGACAGCGGCTTCTGGTCGGGGCTGGGGCTGATTCCGCTGCTGCTGTCCTTTGGCGGCGGGCTGTTCGTCTACCCCATCTTCTACTGGCTTGTTCCTGGCTTCAATCTGTTTCAGTCTCAGGAGCGCGCCGCCTTCCTGGTTAGCTTCGCCCTGGCGATGCTGGCGGGCGCGGGTCTGGCGCGGCTGCTGGCGCGGGGCGCGGGGCAGGCTTCCCCTGCCCCTACCCGGCCGGTGATGCGCTGGCTGACGCTGGCCGTGATTGTGCTGACCGTCATCGATCTGTTGAGGGTCGCCACGCCGCTACTGGCCGGGCCGCCCCTGCCTGCCAATCTGGGCTACCCGCCAACCCTCATTGCCCCACTGCAAGCCGCGTCTGCGCCGTCCCGCGTCGAGAACGAGTATCGACTGCCGGGTAACTATGGCGTCCTGGCGGGTGTCGAGGACACCTGGGGCGCGAGTCCGTTGCGCACCCAGCGCTACGCCGACTTCTATGCCGCCGTGCCGCCGGAACGCCGCCGCCGCCTGCTCAACGTCGGCCACTTCGTCACCTGGCACACCGACATCCCCGGCATGACCGAGGTGGCCCGCCTACCCGTCACCAACGCCGTGACGGGCGCGGCCGAGACGAGTTACGTTCTGCGCCTCGACCCTGGCCCCCGCGCCTGGCTCAGCAACGCGACCGAGCTTGTCGACGACCCGGCCGCCCTGGCCCGCCTGGCCGACCCCGCCTTCGACCCGTGGGCCACAACCCTCCTCGCCCCCGACGACGCGGCGGCTTTGCCGGCTTTGGGCGAAGGTGGCCCGCCCGCCGCGCCGCCCATCTACGAGCGCCCCTCGCCCACCCACATCACCGTCGAGGTGGACACGGCGCGCGATACCCTGCTCAACCTTTCCGAAGTCTGGTATCCCGGCTGGACTGCCACAGTGGACGGTGCGCCCGCCCCCATCCTGCGCGCCCACACGACCCTGATGGCTGTGCCGGTCACGGCGGGCGCGCACCGCGTCGAGTTGCGCTTCGACCCGCCTCTCGTCAGGCTTGGCCTGGCCGTCAGTGGCACGACGTTGCTCCTCGTCGTCGTCGGGTTGGTGTGGAGTTGGACCCGGAGGCGCGCATGAGTCTCGATGCCGCGGCCTCTTCGCCCGCCCAGGCCTCCAACCGGCGCCTTTCAACCCGCAACTCGCTCTGGACTGCCCTGGGCTTGAGCGCCCTTGCCCTCGCCTGGCGCATTGTCGATCTCAACCGTTTCGCCACCTGGGACGAGCTATTCTGGAGCCACGCCACGCTGCGCTTCTGGCGCGCCGTCCAATCGGGGGCCTGGCCGCGCACCTACGTCATCGGGCAACCGGGCGTCGTGGAGATGTGGTTGGGCAGCCTGGCGGCCACAGCGCGCGGCTGGCTCGGCGGTGAGACCGTCTGGGAGGCGAGCCGCGCGGCGGGCCGCCCCCGCTACGAACCCGGTAGCCTGTCAATGCTTGGCGCAGTCGCCGACGAGTGGCGCTGGCTCACACCCATGACCGCCCTGGTGACGGCCCTGGCCGTTGGCGGTATCTACCTCCTGGCGCGGCGGCTGTTGGGCGGGCGCGCGGCCCTGGTGGGCGCGCTGCTGCTCATCGTCAACCCCTTCTACCTGGCCCACTCGCGGGTCATGGCCCTGGACGCCGTTCTGGCGAGCCTGATGCTGCTCAGTGTCCTGGCCTGGCTGGTCTATCGGCGCGAGGGCCGCTTGCGCTTTCTACTGCTGTCGAGCGTGCTGGGCGGGCTGGCCGCTCTTCAGAAGACGACCGGCGTCTTTGTGCTGGGTTACGTTGGCCTGTTATGCCTGCCCCCTGTCGCGCGGGCCATCGCATCCCGCCAACCGCGCGAGGCCGTGACGAGGGGCGCCCTACCTTTCGCCGGCTGGGTCATCGTCGCCGTGCTGACCTATGTGCTCGTCTGGCCCGCCATGTGGGTCTCGCCGGCCGACACCCTCGCGAATCTGGTGCAGACCTTGCGGGCCTACGGCCCCGCTGCCTACGACCCAACCTTCTTCCTGGGCGAGGCCACCGTCGCGCCGGGCCCGCTCTTCTACCCGCTGGTGGCCGTGTTCCGCTCATCGCCGCTGACGCTGCTCGGCCTGGCCTTGCTGGTGTGGCGCGCCGTGCGCCGCGACCGCACCTTGCCGTGGCCGACCGTCGGCGCGCTCCTGCTGTACGCCCTGTTGTTCGGCGTCGCGCTGTCCCTATCGACCGCCAAGTTCGAGCGCTACCTGCTACCTGCCCTGCTGCCCCTCGACCTGGCGGCGGGCGTGGGTCTGGTGGCGGTATTTCTGGGGGCGTACGCGGGGACCACGGACCACGGACCACGGACCACCGAAGACGCCTTGTCTGGTAATTCCCCCTCGGTCTTTGGTCGTCGGCCCTTCGTCGGCCCCCTGCTCCTGGCGGGCCTTATCATCGCCCAGGGGCTGCTGGCCCTCAGTTACCACCCCTACTACCTGGCGTGGTATAATCCCCTCTTCGGCGGGCAGCGCGCCGCCCAGAGCATTCTGCCCCTCGGCTGGGGCGAAGGCATGGAGCAGGCTGCCCAGTATCTGGCTGCCCAACCCGACGCCGAGCGCCTGACGGTAGCCGCCTGGGGCGCGGTGGGCCTCGCGCCCTGGTTTCGCGGCCAGGTGATTCAACCCGACCATCGCGCCTCCTGGCGCGACGCCGACTACGCTGTCGTGTACATCACCGACGTGCAGCGCGGCGACGATCTGGCCCAGGCGATGGCCGGTCGCCGCCCGGTCTTCGTCGGCCGCGTCCGCGACCTCGACTACGTATGGGTGTATCGTTTGCGTGACTGAGCAATCTCCCCGCGCAACCCGCGCCTTCTGGTGGCTCGCTGTCCTGGCCGTGGCCGTGCTGGCCGCCGCGCTGCGCTTCTACCACCTCGACAGCCTGCCGCCCGGCCTCCACTACGACCAGGCCCACGACGTCATCCTGTCCTGGCAGACGCGCCTGGGCGAGATGCGCCCCATTTTCTACACCGGCTTTACTGGGGCCGAGCCGCTCTTCCTGTACTCCACCGCCGCTGTCATGGCCCTCCTGGGCCAGACGGCCCGCGCCCTGCACATCACCAGCGCGCTCTATGGTCTGCTGACCGTCGTCGTGACCTACTTCACCGCTCGCGAGCTGTTCGGCGGCGTGTCCGCGTGGCGCGGCCGCTGGACTGGCCTGTTCGCGATGGGCTTCCTGGCGACCTCCGGCTGGCATCTGCTGAGCAGCCGTAACGGCTTCCGCGCCATCAGTCTGCCCCTGTTCGAGGCGTTGGCCGTGTGGGCCGTGTGGG
>CAZJJF010000315.1:1160-5062 GCA_964546245.1 uncultured Anaerolineales bacterium | reverse complement strand
AGCCTCCGCCACACCGATGGTCATCAGGGTGTGGCTCGTAACCTGGCGGCGCAGGGTAGCCTGGGCGACGTTGCGGAAGATGGGCCAGCCGGCAATGAGGACAGCGGCGGCCATCAGCCACCACGGGATGCTGTCGACCACGCGGTCGAAGATGCCCAGCGTCTCACCGGCGACGGCAACGGCGACCACTGTGCCCACCAGTCCCAGCGCCCCCCAACCAACCATGCGCCCCCAGTCGCGGCGCGGCGCGGTCTCGGTCGCGGCCGAGGCGCGAACGCTGTAACCGGCGGCGTCCACCGCACGCTTGATCTGGTCCAGGCTGGTCTGTTGGGGATCAAAGGTGACGGTCGCCCGCTCGGTGGACAGCAAGACGTGCACCTCGTCAACGCCGGGCAGGCCCGCAATGGCGTGCTCGACGTGACGGGCGCACTCGCCGCAATCCATGCCGCTAATGGGCAAAGCCAGCGTCTGGCGGGTGGCAGACGCCGTCATAGGGCCATCCGTCCTAGGGACTCGGCGGGGCGGCACCGGCCGCCGGCGGGTTATCCGCCTCCCCGCCGTGGTCCTCGTCGACCGCGGGGTCGTCCTCTTCGCCGTCGGGCGACGCCAGCGTGTAGTCGGCGTCGATAATGTCCGATGGCTCGTCGTTGGGCATGGGCGTGACTTCCAGCACCAGCTCGTCGAAGGTGGGGTAAGGCGTGGCGGACAGGAACTGCACGCTGACCACCTCGGCTTGCAAGCGCAGGTAGCGCGTCTCCAGTTCGACAGTGCGGCCGGTACGGCTCACGTCCACGGCCGGCTTCACAACATTGTTGGCCAGCGTGCTGATGAGTTGGCGCGCCGTCGGGTCCTTATAGGCCTCGGCGCTGACAAGGATGGCGACCATCGTGCGCGCCGCGCGGCGGTCGAACAGGCGCAATTCCAGGGCAGCCGGCAATTGCGTCGGGTCGGGGCGCAGAATCTCCGCCACGCGCAGGTCCACCTGGCCGATGACGGTCTTGGTCTGGCCCGCTACCGCCGTGTCGAAGATGCGCAGGTCGGCATTGTCGGGCGAGTCGCTATGGAAGGCGATGCGCGCTGGCTGGTTGAGAGTGACGTAGACCGGCCCGCCGCCCGCCGTCGCGGCCACGCTGAGGGCGGGTGACGCGCTCGGTGGCGGCGCTGGTCTGGCTGTCGCGGCGCCAGAGATGGGAACGACCGCATCGGCCGCACGCCTCAGATGCCAGCGCTGCCATGCCCACACCGCCAGCGCCGCCGCCAGGAGGCCGAATGCGCCGATAATGATCCAATCGCTGGGCACACGGCTCGACGCCTCCGCCGCGTTCGCCGCTGCCGCCGCGCCTGCCGCCTTGGCCGCCGCGCTCACCGTGGGCGCGCCTACACCGGTGGGCGATGCTGTCCCCCCGGCGGCGGACGTGGCCTGGGGCTGACGGCTCAGCGGGCCTACGTCGCCCCGGTTGATGGCGACCGCCAGGCTACGCAGGCGCGCCGCCTGCCCCGCCAGGCTCAGGGCCTCCGACTGGCGCGCGAGGCTGTCCAGGTCGGTCACGACCTGGCTCAGATCGAAGCCTTGCAGGCGCTGACGCACGACATTGGCGTTGCCGTTTTGGGCGTAAGAGTCGGCCACCAGGGCCAGATAATCCTTGCGGTAGTTGTCTACCAGGGCGGCGGGCGTGGCGTTCTTGGGCGGCGGCGGCGCGACTACCCAGCCCAGCAGCAGCCAGCCAATGAGCAGACCGGCCAGAAAGGTCAGCGTTGGGACGAGCCAGGGGCGAAGGCGCGCGCTCATACGTGGATGACCATATCCTGGAGGCGCTTGGGAGAGCGCGTCAGCACCTCCGCGCCATGCTCGCGAATCACGATGGTATCTTCGATGCGGACCCCGCCCCAGCCAGGAAGATAGACCCCCGGCTCGACGGTCAGCGTCATGCCGTCGCTGACGGTGTCCTCGCCGGTGCGCCGCGCCCAGGGCGCCTCGTGAATCGCCAACCCGACGCCATGCCCCAGGCTGTGGCCGAAGGCCTCGCCGTAGCCGGCCGCGTCGATGACGTCGCGCGCCAGGGCGTCGACGGCTTTGGTGACCATGCCCGCCCGAACGCCGTCCTCACACGTCTGATGCGCCTTGAGCACCAGGCTGTAGATTTCCTCGAACCGGGCGTCGGCGTGACCCAGGACGAAGGTGCGCGTCAGATCGGAGTGGTAGCCGTCCACCAGGCAGCCCATGTCGACGGTGATGGGTTCCCCCAGGCCGAAGGGCCGCTCCGATGGGCGGGCGTGGGGGAGCGCGCTGTTTGGCCCGCTGGCGACGATGGGGCCAGCCACCCAATTCTGCGCGCCGCGCTCGCGGAAGAACTTCTCGATTTCCCAGCCCAGCTGCTTCTCGGTCATGCCGGGCCGGGCAATGTCGGCGACGAAGGAGAAGCACTCGTCGGTCAGGCGCACGGCGGCGGCGATGGTCGCTAGCTCGTCTGGCTCTTTGATGGCGCGCAGTTCTTCCACCAGGCCATAGGTCGGGACCCATTCGATGTCGGGCGTCGCCTTGCGCCAGCCATCGAAGTCGGCGACGGTCAGCGTGCGCGCCTCGAAGCCGACGCGCGGCGCGCCCGCTGCGCCCAGCAGCCGGGCCAGGTTCCCGACGAAGTCGTAGCCGACTTTCTCCAGGGTGAAGTCGGGGGCCTGCTGGCCGACCTGCTCGTAGTAGCGCGAGTCGGCGGCGAAGATGGTCGTCTGTGGGCCGATGATCAGCGTCCCCGCCGAGCCGGTGAAGCCACTCAGATAGCGGCGATTGACCCCGTCACTGACGACGAGAGCGCCCAGTCCCTCCTCGGCAAGGCGGCGGCGCAGATTGGTGAGACGATGGGTAGTTGTCATTGGATGTCTTTCCTGTCACGGGGCGGGCTTGGTGGTCTTTGGTTTGGGCAGGGGGGCGGCGTACAGGGTCGTGCCGTTGACGATGTAGATCTGCTCGCCCTTCTCGTCGACGAACAGGGCGCGCGGGTCGGCCAGCGCCTTCTCGTCCGGCCCCTGGAACTGGCGCACGAAGCCGCCGTCCTTGTTTAGCTCCACGATGCGCCCCGGCTCCAGGACGTACAGCGAGCGGCTATCGGGGGTGACGAACAGGGCGCGCGGGTCGGTCAGGGGCTTATCCAGCCCTTTGACGTCGAACTTCTCTTCCTTGCCCGCTGAGAAGCGCCGCACCCGCCCATCACCCATCAGGATGTAGATCTGGCCGTCGATGCCCATGTCCACCAGGCCCTTGAGGTCGGCCGGCTGGGCCAGCCATTGGGTGGCGGCGTCGCTATAGCCGTCGTTGCCCGACGGCGTCCAGCGCAGAATCTGGCCCCGGTCGGCCTGGGCCAGGTAGAAGTTGCCGCTGTAGGAGTCGGCGACAAGGGGGTTCTGCCAGTCGCGGCTGCCGCTGATCTGGATCGGGGTCTTGCCGCCGGTGGCGTTGACAGCCCATAGCACGCCGTCCCGCGCCAGCGCGCCGATGTCCTCATTGGTGCGCGCGCCGCCGCTGCGCAGCCACACCATGTCGGCCAGGGCATCGACCGTCTTGCCGCTCACCTGGTCGCCCGCTTTGAGGACGGTTTCGGGCGCGGCGTTCTCCTGCCCCAGGCGCACGCGCAGCAGCCGGTTCAGCCCCACATCCAGGAGGTAGGCTTGCGGGCCGTTGACCCACAGGCCGCGCGGGATTGCGCCGGTCTCCGTCACCGCCGCCAGCGAGCGCATGTCGCCGAGGCGATAGACGCCGCCTGTTTCCTCCTTCGCCTTCTGAATGTCCTGCTGGAGCTTGCGCGCCGACTCGTTGTTGGGGCGAATACGGAGCGCCTCCTGGGTCATCTCGTCGGCGAAGTTGAGCAGGTTCAGTTGCGATTGACGGTCGGCCTGGCTACCAGTGG
>CAZJJF010000315.1:0-1150 GCA_964546245.1 uncultured Anaerolineales bacterium | reverse complement strand
GGTCTTGCGCCTGGCTGAGCAGAGCCGCCACCCGGTCGTCCTGGGCGCGGCGCTGGTTATTGGTCTGGAACACGTAGAACCCACCCGCCACCAACAGCAGCAGGGGAATCAACAGGGCCAATAGCCGCCACATGGACGGCCCGCGCGGAATCATCTTGCCCGCGTCCGCGCTGTTGGGCAGCGTCTGCTTGAGGACGTTGCCGGTGCTCTTACCCACGCCCGACACCGCCGACTTGGAGGCCGAGGTGAGACGTTGGGTCAGGGAGACGCCAGCGGCCACGGCCGCCACATCCTCCGGCTGGGCATATTCGGAGCGGGGCGGGGGTGGCACAGATACGGTCTCGATGCCCGTCCCCGCGATGCGCATGGCGACAACGGTCAGGTCGGGGTCGCTGGCCGCGTTAGAAGCCAGTTGGGCCAGGTCGTTGACGATATCCTGCGGTGGCTGATCGAGCAGGGCGTCCAGGAAGTCGCCGCTGGCGAGTTGCGCCGTCGCCGGTGTCGTGAGCACGACGATGTCGTCGTCCCCAACCTCGACGTGGTAGAGATCGATGTCGATGGCGCGGCGCACGCCCAGGGGATACCATCCGCCCTCGTCGTCCTCGTCGCCCTCACCGCCCGACAGCCAGGGCGAGTCAGAGGGGAACTGGAGCTGATCGCCCGCCTGGACGACGTAGCCAAGGGACGGGCCAGCCTGGGCAAGGTACAGGTCGGCCCCCACCAACGCCGCCAGGCCGATGCCTGCGTGCCGCCGCATCTCGCGGCTCGTCACGGCATTGGCCTGGTAGAGGGTCTGGTTCGCCGCCTCGCCCGCTGCCTTCAGGCTGTGGGTGATGGAGCCAGGGGTGTTGAAATAGGCCGCGCGCGCGGCCTGCACCATGTAGCCGGTCAGTTCATCGCGACCATCGACCGGGCCGGCCAGGTCCACGACGACGGCGAGCAGGCCGCGGTCGGCGGGGCCGGCCTGCCCCGGGGGGAAGACGGCGAAGGTAGGGGCGGTCGAGTGCCAATAGCCGCCGCTCCGCGCGCCGGCGGCGATGTCGGTATCCAGGTGCGGTGGGGTCGTCGTGGCCATGTGTCCCTTCCTACTCCCACTCGATCGTCGCCGGGGGCTTACTGGTAATGTCGTAAGCCACCCGATTGACGTGGG
>CAZJJF010000314.1:4264-5069 GCA_964546245.1 uncultured Anaerolineales bacterium | reverse complement strand
CCTAGCAGTTGGAGGAGGGGCAGGAGTCATCGCGGTAGCAACAACTTGCGCCACTTGTCCGCCTGGACAGCCTAAGTCCTGCTGCCTCACAATCTGAACGGCCACTGGCCGAAAGTGACGGTAGGCTGCCGGGTCAGCATTCACGCCTTCCTTCGTCACGATCCCAGCTCGTTCCTCCATCGCCCACTCGATTGTGAACTCCATGTTCGTGCCCGGTGGAGCGGTAAGTTGTAGGCTCTTACTGGTACTAGCGCCACTTCCGTAATTCGCTGAAACGGCCCCGCTCACAACGCCACTACTTGCTCCGATGGATGTACCGCCCGAAAGCTGTACCACCTGTCCTCGTTCAGCCACCTGGACAGCAGCCGCTTTGCCATCACAATTGTTCAGGCCGATGAATTCGGTGTCGCGCTTGCCTGGCCCCTCTCCTGTCTCCTTGACAACGAAGCCGCTGGTGGTAGGTGGTTGAGGAGAACCACATCCAATTAGGAATAGGGCAGCAGTTAACAGCGCACAGGCAAGGCACGCTGCTCTTGCGAAGAATCCCATTGGGCACTCCCCCCGTAATGCCACTTCGAGGGCCCATTACCAGAACAGTCATGGTCTAGCCACTCGTAGCGCATTATACGAGAGGGAGGGATGGAGTCAAACAGTAACCTCGTAGCATTGGCGCTACGGGGTCGTGGGTGCGTAAAACATTTGTTGAAACAGCCGCTGGACGTTGGCGCGCTTCCCACTGACGTGGTCCAATGGAGTTGTCTCGCGGAAGCAAGACTCGGCTGGTCTCCACTTCGCGTTGCCGGAA
>CAZJJF010000314.1:0-4254 GCA_964546245.1 uncultured Anaerolineales bacterium | reverse complement strand
AAGCCTTCGTCGAAGCCCTCGCCTCCCACTCTTTACAAACACTTTACGCACCCCGGGGTCGTGCTTCGTCTTGACCTCCTACGACGGCAAGTGTAACATCAGGTCGGCCGCGAGCGGTGGGCGCGGTAGAATTGGGCGGCGAGGGCGACCTCGCATAGGGGGTGTGCAATGCAAGCAATAGGTATTCTCATCTCAGTGCTGGTGATGCTCGGTCTCGCGGGTTTCGCGGGGATCCTGGGCCTGACGACGCTGCTGGGCGGCGTGCGCGGTCCTGCCGAGCGGCGCGCCAATCGCGTCTGGTACCGCGTGTTCATGATTGGCGTGTCGGTGATTCTGTTCGCGCTGGCGCTTGGCTGTCTCAACTCTGTGGGGCAGATGCTGGGTATCATTCCTCAAGGGGCCATTGCCCTGTAATTCTCGCGGGACGCTGGCCGCGTCTCCAGGGAGAGGCTGATGCGCCGTGTAGCCGATCTCGTGATGAAACCGCAGGTGCGGACCGCTCTGGACTGGCTCGACAGTCATGTCGACGACACGGTGGCGGACGCTGTTACGGTGTGTGAGATTCCCGCCCCCACCTTCCACGAGAAGCAGCGCGCTGCCTGGGTTGCCGAGCAGTTCGTTGCCCTCGGCCTGGCCGATGTGACGGTGGACGAAATGGGCAATGTCTACGGTCGCCGCCCCGGCGCGGCGCGGTCGCCCAGCATCCTGCTGGCGGCCCACACCGACACGGTGTTCCCGGCCGGCACCGTCATCCAGGTGCGCCGCGCCAACGGCCGCCTGTACGGGCCGGGGCTGGTCGACAACAGTATCGCCGTGGCCTCCCTGCTGGCCCTGGCGCGCGCCCTGGATGCGGCGCAGCTGAAGACGAAGGGCGACATCTGGCTGGTGGCGACGGTTGGCGAGGAGGGGCTGGGGAACCTGCGCGGGATTCGGGAGGTGGTCGAGCGCCTCGGTGAGCGCGTGGCCGCGGTGGTGGCGGTCGAGGGCCAGGGGCTTGGCAAGGTCTACAATCGTTCCATCGGTTCGCGCCGCTACCAGATTACCGTGCGCGCGCCTGGCGGCCATAGCTGGGGAGCGTTCGGCAATCGCAGCGCGATTCACGAGCTATGCAAGCTGGGCGCGGCTATCGCGGCGCTAGACGTGCCCACAACACCGAAGGTGACGTACAATCTCGGCGTCATTAGCGGGGGGACGTCAGTGAATAGCATCGCCGAGGAGGCGCATTGCCTGCTGGATATGCGCTCTGGCGACGCGGCAGCCCTGGATGATCTTGAGGCGAGGGTAATGGCCCTGGTGCAGCAGGCCAATGAGATCGATGATGTGAGTGTGACGCCAACCCTCATCGGTGACCGGCCGGCGGGCGCTATCGGGGAGGATGCGCCCCTGATTCAGGCCTGCTTCGAGGCGCTGGCGCTCATCGGGGCGGAGGCGGCGGGCCACCCCGTCAAGCTGACGGAGGGCAGCACCGACGCCAATATCCCCATGAGTCTGGGCATCCCTTCTACCTGCATTGCCCTGACCACCGGCGGCGGGACCCACACCCTGGGGGAGTATATGGACGCAGGCCCGGTGCGGCTGGGCCTGCGGCAGTTGCTCCTGGTCACACTGGCGGTGGTGGACGTGGCGTGAAGGGACGTGGAACGTAGAGTGTGGAGCGTGGAGCGTAAACGTAGCCGTCGGTCGGCGCGACAGACCTGACAGGTTCCTGAAAACCTGTCAGGTCTGTGATGAATGCCTATCGTACGTGGCGCGGGTCGAGGGCGTCGCGCAGGCCGTCGCCGATGAAGTTGATGGACAGCACAGTCAGGAAGATCATCAAGCCGGGGAAGATGGCGACCCAGGGCGCGTAGGTCATCTGGTATTGGCCATCCTTGAGCATGTTGCCCCACGTCGCTGTAGGTGGCTGCACGCCAAAGCCCAGGTAGCTGAGACCCGACTCGGTGATGATGGCGCCCGCGACGGCCAGGCTGGCAGCGACGATCACCGGGCTGAGGGCGTTGGGCATCAAGTGACGAAGCATAATGCGGGTGTTGTTGGCGCCGGCGGCGCGGGCCGCCTCGGTGAACTCCTTCTCGCGAAGCGACAGGAACTGGGCGCGGACCAGGCGCGCGATGCCCATCCAGGCGAGTAAACCGATGACGAGGATGATGGGCAGGATGCTTCCGGAGGTCATGCCGAGAATCTTCTTGTCGCGCAGGAGTTGCGCGACCAGGATGAGGATGAGCAGGCGCGGAATAGACAGCAAGGCCTCGACGAGGCGCATCAGCGCATTGTCGACCCATTTGCCGAAGAAGCCAGACAGCGCGCCGGCGATGGAGCCGATGGTCACGGCGATGAGGACGACGGAGACCCCGATGGTTAACGAGAAGCGGCCACCGTAGAGACTGCGGGCGAACAGGTCCTGGCCTAGCTGGTTTGTGCCGAAGGGGTGGGCCAGCGAGGGTGGCTCCAACTGGGCGGACAGGTTGGGGGCGTTGGGGTCGTAGGGGGTGACGAAGGGGGCGAAGACCACACCAAACAGGATGAGGGACATGGCGGCCAGGCCGAGCATGGCGAAGCGGTGGCGACGGAAGCGCCGCCAGACCATGGACTTCATGCTCTCGTAGCCGCGCTCTGTGGCGGGTAGCAGCGACGGCGATACGGTGGAAGCAGATGTCGCCATAGACGTGCTCCTAGTTGTACGTAATGCGAGGGTCAAGGAAAGCGTAAGTGATGTCAGTGGCCAGGGTGAAGAACAATACCATGATGGTGCTCAACATAATGATCGCCATGAGTACGATGTAGTCGCCACGCTCGGCGGCGTTGACGAACATGCGCCCAATTCCCGGCCACGAGAAGATGGTCTCGGTGAAGACCGCGCCTGTCACCAGGGTGGGTAACTCCAGGCCAATAATGGTCACCAGGGGCAGCAAGGCGTTCTTGAGTGCGTGCCGCCGCATGACCTGATTCTCGGACAGGCCCTTGGACTGTGCCGTGCGGATGAAGTCCTGACGGATGACATCTAGCATGCCGGAGCGCATGTAGCGCATGTGGGTGGCAACCTGGACAAAGGCCAGCATGGTCACCGGCAGGATGAGATGGTGCAGGCGGTCGAAGACCGAGAAGGGCGCGCCGATGGTGTACATGCCGCCACCGGGCAGGAGGGGGGCCTCGGTGAGCGGGTTACGCAGCGTACCACTGAAAATGATGATGAGCAGTAGGCCGAACCAGAAGACAGGAATCGACTGGCCGATGTAAGCGAAGGCCGTGGCGGCATTGTCAAAGAAGGAATATTGGCGGCGCGCGGCCATGATGCCGAGCGGGATGGCAATCAGGAGTGAGATCACGAAGGCGGTGCCGGTCAGATACAGGGTGTTCCAGAGGCGCGGCAGAAGCTCGTCGATGACCGGCTCCCGGCTCGCCAGGGAATAGCCGAGGTCACCGCGAGCCAGGTTGCCCACCCAGCGCAGATACTTGATGTGGATGGGTGTGTTCAGCCCCAACTCCTCCTGAAGACGAACGAGGTCTTCCCGCGAGAGGTTGGGGTTGTTTTCGTAGGCGGCCATCAGCCCGCTGGGCAGGCTGTTTGCCATGGTGAAGACGATGATGCTGATGAGCACCAACAAGGGTATCTTCTGCAACAGCTCGTGAATGATGTAGCGGCCCACAGCCCCTCCCGGAGGAGGAGACTAGAGATTGGGGATGGGTGATTGCCTCGCCGTTTCCCCAATCTCTAGGCTCCGATCTCCAATCTCTACATCTAGCGGCTCACCCACCAGTCGGTGGCATTCCAGCCATTGTTGTCCCAGGCGTTGGGAATCCAACCCTGGAGGCGGTCGCGGTAACTGTCGATGTCACGGCGCTGGTAGAGGTAGACATGAGCCGCGCCGTCGACGACACGCTTGGCGGCCTTGCAGTACAGTTCCTTGCGCTTGGCCTGATCAGCGATGCTGCCCGCTTCCTTGACCGCCGCGTCCGTCTCAGCGTCGTTCCAGCGTGGGTAGTTCTGCCCGCCCTGGTTCTGCTCCGAGGGGATGGAGCCAGAGGTGTGCTGGTTGAGCATCTGGCTATGAGGGTCGAGGGCCGCGTTGGTGGTGTACATGATGATGTCGAAGTTGCCCAACTTGCGCGGCGACTTGTTGGCCCACGAGCCAATGAGCAACGCGCTAGGCTGGTTCTCGATGAAGAAGTCGACGCCGATCTTCTTCATATCCTCGACGATGAGGACCTGGGAATCCTCGCGGAGCTTGTTGCCGCTGGTGGTCTGGTACTTGA
>CAZJJF010000313.1:0-5077 GCA_964546245.1 uncultured Anaerolineales bacterium | reverse complement strand
GGCTCGCCCGAAATCGGGAAGCGGCGCGCGGCCCAGGGCTTCCAGTTCGTCGATGTCGGCGTGGACATCAGCTTCTTCTGGCAGGGTCTGCGCGCCGCGCAACGCGCCATCCAGGAAATGTAGGTACATTGCGACACCGCTTGCGCGGATGGCCACATCCGCGGCACGCCGGGCGCGGGATGTGGCCATCCCGCGCGAGCGCTGTGGCGCAATAACGATCACCCATAATGCTGATAGGAGTCATCTATTATGTTCAAAGGAATCTGGCCCGCGATGCTGACGCCCTTCGACGCCTACGGCGACGTCGATCTGCCCGCGATTGACCGCCTGGTCGACCATCTCATTGATGAGGGCGCCCACGGCCTGTACGTATGCGGCAGCACCGGTGAGGGCCTGCTAATGAACGTCGCCGAGCGCATGGCCGTCACCGAGCGCACCATCCAGCGCGTCGCGGGCCGTGTGCCGACCATGATTCACGTCGGCATGATCCCCACCCGCGACGCGGCGACGCTGGCTACCCACGCCCGCACGGCGGGGGCCGATGCCGTCGCCGCCATCCCGCCTACCTTCTTTGGCTACAGCTTCAACGCCATCCGCGACCACTACCGGGCCATCGGCGACGCCGCCGAGATCCCCCTGTTCGTCTACAATATCCCGTCGGCAGCAGGCATCAACGTCACGCCGAGCATGGTAACGCAGATGCAGGCGACGATTCCTAACCTGGTGGGCATGAAGTGGACGTCGCCCAATCTGTACGAGATGCGTCAAATCATCGAATTGCCCAACATGACGGTCTTCTCTGGTCCTGATGAGATGTGCCTGCCCGCCCTCAGCATGGGCGTCGTGGGGGCCATCGGCTCGACCTATAACCCCATGACCCGCCACTTCGTGCATCTCTACGACGCCTACACGGCGGGCAACCTGGCCGAGGCGCAGGAGCTACAGTTCGCCGCCAACCGCGTCATCAAGGCCTGGCTCGGCCACCCTGGCGCACTGAAGGTCATGATGCGCTGGCAGGGTGTGCCCATCGGCCAGCCGCGCGCGCCCCTGGAGGCACTGCCCGCCGAGCGCGAGGCGGCCCTGGCTGCCGACCTGTTAGCAGCAGGTTACACCTACCCGGTCGGCGAGAAGCAGGCGGCGCGCTAGTCAGCCCGTGATCATCGACTCCCACGCCCACCTGGGTAAATGGCACCGCCTCGACGGCTCGCCTGAGCGCCTGCTGCGCGAGGCCGACCGCCTGGGTGTCGAGCGCCTGTGCGTCAGCAGCGCGTGGGCCATCGCCTACGAGCCCGACGAGGGCAACCGCCAGGTGCTGGATGCCGTCGCCCGCTGGCCCGACCGCATCATCGGCTACTATGCCATCTCTTCCGCCCACTACGCCGCCCAGACGGTGCGCGAGTTGCCCGACATGGTGGGCAACGGCGGGATGCGGGGTTTGAAGGTTTACACTCGCTACCGGGTCTTCGAGGGCGGGCTGGCCTGGACCGGCGTGACGCTAACCGAGCCATCGATGTGGCCCCTATTCGAGCTGGCCGCCGAGCTGCAGCTGCCGGTGCTGGCGCACGCTGCGCCCCAGGAGTTCGACGCCGTGGCGCGGCGCGTGCCCGCTGCGCGGCTCATCATCGCCCACCTGGGCGACACCGGCCAGGGCAGCGGCGACTACCATCGCGCCCTGGCGGTGGCCCGCCGCCACCCCAATGTTTATGTCGATACCTGCGGCTCGATGGTCAACCTGACCCTGGTCGAGGACGCCGTCGCCGCCCTGGGCGCGGAGAAGGTGCTCTTTGGGACAGACCTGCCCATCCTCGACCCGGCGGCGCAACTGGCAAAGGTGACCGGCGCGCGCATCGACGAGGCCGCAAAGCGCCGTATCCTCGGCGAGAATATCGCTGCCCTCTTGGAGCGCCGCCCGTGACCGATACCATCGATGCCAATGCCTATTGGGGTGGCTGGCCGTACTGGCCGGTGACGGTCCGCACGCCCGCCGACCTACTGGCGCTCCTCGACGACAATAGCATCCAGTACGCCGCCCTGTCGTCGCTGAAGGCCGTCTTCGTCGACTGCGTGGCGGGCAACGCCGACCTGGCCGACCTGAGTGCGGCGACAGGCGGGCGCGCTCTACCCTACCTGGTCGTCAACCCGCTGTGCGAGGCTGAGGCGACTGCTCTGGTGGACGGCGCGGCGGCCGGCCCCTTCGTCGGTTTCAGTCTCTTCCCTCTGCATCACGGCTACAGTTTGGACGAAGACCTGCCCGCCCTGGCCTACCTGCTCGACCGCGCCGCGACGTGGGGCCGCCCCGTGCTGGTCCCGCTGCGGCTGGCGATGCACTTCTGGCTACCCGTGTTGCCGATTGCCGCCGTGGTACGCCTGGCCGAGAGCCGCCCCGATGTGACCTTCATCCTGGGTGCGGTCAACTATGAGGGACGCGCTGCTCGCGCGGCCCTGCGCCGTCTGCCCAACCTGTGCGTTGAGCTGTCCGCCGATGCCCAGATCGACGCGATGACCGACTATCTGGCGGCGGCCGGCCCCGACCGGGTGATGCTCGGCACGGGGCTGGTTCTGCAACAGCCCGCCCCCGCCCTGGCGAAAGTCCACGCCGCCGACGTGTCGCCTGCCGTCCGCGCGGCCATCCTGCGCGACAACGCCGCCCGCCTGCTGCGTCTACCCGGAGAGTGAGCCATGACCACCGCCACGCCTGAACAGATCGAGCTGCTGCGCCGCATCGACACGCCCACCATCTGCAACGCCGTGGAGAAGCTGGGCATCCGCCCGCCCACCGACGGCCACATGGGGGCGGAGGTGCGCTGCTTGCTGCCTGAGCTGGGCGTCATGGTCGGCTACGCGGTTACAGCACGCTTCGGCTCGACGCTACGCGGCGTCAGGCACAGCATGGAACCCTACTGGCGCATGTGGGACAATCTGGCGGCCTCACCTTACCCCGGCGTGCTCGTCACCGAGGAAGTCGGCCCCGACCCTGGTCGCGGCTGTATCCTGGGTGACGGCATGGCGACCGTCGCTCGCCGCCTGGGCGGTATCGGGGTTGTCAGCAACACGGCGGTGCGCGACATCGCGGGCATCCGCGCCCTGGGCGGCTTCCACGTCTTCGGCCTGGGCCTCGTGCCATCCCACGGCAATTTCGGCCTGGTGGATGCGGGCACGGCCGTGACCGTCAGCGGCGTTGAGGTCGCGCCGGGGGACATCGTCCACGGCGACGAGAACGGTGTCGTTGTCTTCCCCGCGGCGCACGCCGCCGACGTCATCCGCCTGGCCCACGAGATCATCGCCTTCGAGGCTGACATCTTCGGCTACCTCCGTGCCCCCGACTTTAGCCTGGCGGGGCTGAAGAAACGCCTCGGCGCGTGACGACGGACCACCGACCACCGACCACCGACCACGCTACAGGGCAAATGATGCTAATCCCCACTCTCCAATCTCTCATCTCCAATCGCTGATTTTCCGCCATGAACACCCGTCGCCTCGGCCGCACCAACCTGATCGTTTCCGAACTGGCCCTCGGCACCGTCGAGTTGGGCCTGACCTACGGCATCCCGCGCCCCGGCGAGACCGGCCCCCCCGACGAGGCCGATGCCGTGCGCCTGCTCAACCGCGCCGTCGATGCGGGCATTACCCTCATCGACACCGCCCGCGCCTATGGTACGGCCGAGGAGGTCATCGGCCGCGCGCTGAGCCACCAACGCGGGGCAATTGCCCTGGCGAGCAAGTTCACCCTGGTCGGGCCAGACCGCCAACCCCTGGCCGGCGACGCTCTGCGCGACCACTTCTGGGCCTCTCTCGATGCCAGCCTGCGCGCCCTGCGCACTGACTGGCTTGACCTGTATCAGGTCCACGCCGGCAGCGACCCAGCCATCCTGGCCGATGGTGTCATCGCTGACCTGTTGGCCCAGGCGCGGACGGCGGGCAAGATTCGCTTCGCGGGCCTTAGCTCCTACGGGGGCGAGTTGCCCCTGGCAGGCCTGGCGACAGACGCCTTCGACACCCTACAGGTCGCCTACAACGTCCTCGACCGCCGTATGGAGGAGCAGGTCTTTCCTCTGGCGCAACAACAGGATGTGGGCATTGTCGTGCGCTCCGCGCTGCTCAAGGGCGCGCTGACGGACCGCGCCGACAGCCTGCCGCCTCATCTGGACGAGCTACGCGAGCCTTCCCGCGCCTTCCGCGCCCTGGCCGCCGCCCTCCCCGGCCAGCCGACGGCGGTGCAGGTGGCCCTGCGCTTCTGCCTGGCGCACCCGGCGGTCAGCGCGACCCTCATCGGCGTGCGCGACATGGCCGAGTTGGAGGAGGCCATTGCCATCCAGCGCGTGCCTTACCTCACGCCCGACTCCCTCGCCTCCTTACGCGCCCTAGCCATATCCGACGAGGGCCTCCTCGACCCCGGCCGTTGGGGCATCCCGTGACGGCGCGGCGCACGCCGGACATATGACAGGCAAAAAGCGCCTGGTGGTAACTAGCCTGGGGAGAGGGGTGGTCGGTAGTCGGTGGTCGGTGGTCGGTAGTCGGTAGTCGGTGGTCAACTTACGCCGGAACCAGGGATAGGCTGGGAACCACGTCCAGGTCCCAGCCACTGCGTCGTCCCGCCTGCCAGGCGAAGTAGCCCGCCGCGCCGATCATGGCGGCGTTATCGGTACACAGCCAGACAGCCGGATAGCGGACGGCGACGGGGGACTGGACGGCGATGGCCTCGCGCAGGGCGGCATTCGCCGCCACCCCGCCCGCCAGCAGCACCTCCCGCGCACCGTAGGCCGTGGCCGCCGCCGCCGTCTTGGTCGCCAGCACATCGACCACCGCATCCTGGAAAGCCCGCGCCACATCGGCGACCGGAACGACGCCGCCCGCCGCCTCGTAGTCGCGGGTCAGGCGCAAGACGGCTGTCTTTAACCCGCTGAAGCTGAAGTCATACGTACCCGGCAGCCAGGCGCGGGGGAGGGTCAGGGTGTCGGCGTCGCCGCTGACGGCGGTCCTCTGAATCGCGGGGCCGCCCGGGTAGCCGAGGCCCAACATGCGCGCTACCTTGTCGAAGGCCTCGCCCGCCGCGTCATCGAGGGTGCTGCCGAGGGGC
>CAZJJF010000312.1:0-5087 GCA_964546245.1 uncultured Anaerolineales bacterium | reverse complement strand
AGTGGGCGCGCCAGTAGGGGTCGTCGAAGATGGGCATCTCGCGCACCACGTCGCCTGTGGTCGGCGCGTTGATCATGCGGCCATTGCCGACGTAGATTCCGACGTGGGTGATGCGCTCGCCTGGGTAGGTGTGCTCAAAGAAGACCAGGTCGCCGACGCGTAGATCGGAGGGCGCGACGCGCTCCGTCGCGTTGTACTGCAGCTGGGCGGTGCGGGGCAGAGGCACGCCGACCTGGCCGTAGACCCACTGGACCAGGCCCGAGCAGTCGAAGCTGGTCTGGGGGCTGGCCCCGCCCCAGACGTAGGGCATGCCCAGTTGGCTGTAGGCCAGGGCGACGACGTCCGAGCCAGCGCCGTTGGGAGGTGGGGTGCCGCTCATAAGCGATGGGGTGGGCGCCGCGGGCGCGCTGAAGAGGGCGGCCAGGCTGGACACGGCGAAGGCGAGGGCCAGCACGAGCGCCAGGACGAGGCTGGCCGCGATGCGCACGGCAGGGCCGATGAGATCGCCCAGGACGGCGCCGAGGACAAGGGCCTTCATGCCGAGCCTCCCCTGGCCCGTGGGGCGGCCGACGAAGTCGCCGCCCTGGACGCGCTGCCGGTCGACACGCGCTCTGAGCGCGCGCTGTGCGTTATGGCCTCCCCTTCGAGGGCGCCGGCGGCGCGGCGGTAGACGACGTAGCGGACAAAGCCCATACCGTCGCCCAGGTGGTGGCGCATCAGGCCGGGGATCTTGAGGGTGAGGGCCATGACGGCCACGCCCACGAACAGGCTCAGGAGGGCCGAGTCGAGGGCCATGGGCGTCAGCTCCGTCAGGAGGGAGGCGCCCAGCTTGAGGGCCAGGACCTGGAGGAACTGGGTGAAGACCGCGCCGACGAAGGTGCTCGACCATAGGCGGGCCCAGCCCTGGGTCTGGGGCAAAGCCCAGCACAGCAGAGCCAGGGGCGCGGCGACGAGGAGGATGTCGATGAGGGCCAGCCGCGCCAGGGTCGGGAGGAGAAGCAGCAGACTGGTCACCAGGTAGATGACGGCGGCGACCAGGTCGGCCAGGACCTGGCTGGCCAGGTCGGCCCGTTCCCAGGCCGGCAGGGTCGCGCCGCCGATGGCCTTGCACAGGGCGTTGTTGGCGTCGATGGCCAGCTGGCCCCAGGTGAGGCTGGTGTTGACCAGCAAGGCGTTGAGGGCCAGGCGGGGCAGCAGCTCCAGCAGGTCGTGGTAGGGCGCGCCGAGGCTGTCGCGGGCGATCAGGTTGAAGCCGCTCCACAGGGCGATGAGGACGAGGGCGGCGTTGGCGATGGCGCGGGTGACGCCCCACAAGGCCTGGACCGTCGGGCTGGCGTAGGAACCCGATGGTGGGGTCTGGGTGATGAAGTTGAGGGAGCTGCCGAGGACGCCGTTGACGACGCTGTGCAGGGCGTCGGCCAGCTTCTGGAGCAGGGCGACCAGGGTGGCGTTGAAGACGTCGGCGGCCCACGCCTTGGGGTTGGGGAGGAAGGCCCGCAGGCCGCCTGAGCCTGCGGGCGGCTCAGGCCAGGGCGAAGGCGTGGCGGCGGGCGGCGGGTCGACGACGGGATCGTCGGCGCGGACGGTCGGCGCCAGGGTCAAAAAGCTTACTGCGGCGAGCAGGACCAGCAGGAGGGTCCAGGGGCGGGGGAGCAGGCGGTTCATCTGGCCTCCTCGGTCTGCCAGCGGGCCAGCCAGTACTCGGTCTGGGAGGGGGCCCAGCTACCGCGGGGGCGGACGGCGACGATGGCCTGGGCGTTGACGGGGTCCCAGCGGACGGCGTAGGCGGTCACGTCCAGAGGAAACTCCCCGATATCGCGGGCTGTTCCGCTTGGGGTGAAAGCGCGCAGGACCAGGCCGCGCTTGCCGCTGGCGAGGGCCAGGAGGCTGCCGTCGGGACGCCAGACGGGGAAGCGAGCCTCGGCGTCGGCCACGCGGCGTCCGCTGAGGTTGTCGGGCGAGGCGAGGAAGAGCGTCGGTCGAGACTTGCCGCCGAGGAGCCAGCCTCCCTGGCCACCACGCCCTTGCGGCGGGGCGGTGTAGAGGAACTGCGTGCCCTCGGTCGCCCAGGCGATGGGCGGGATGGGCAACGGGTGGCTATCGCCATCCTGGACATCGGCCAGGTAGCGCAACTGGCCCGTCTCGATCTCCAGAAGGCACAGGGCGGTCTGGGAGCCACTCTGCGTGAGGAAGGCGACGACCTCCCCCGACGGGCTCCACAGGAAGCTGCTGGGAACGAGGTCGCTGGGCAGGCTGACCAGGTCGCGGGCCTCGGTCGAGCCGAGGCGCAGCCAGCGGAGATTGGTGCGCGAGCCGCCGCCGCTCAAGCGCTCGCGGCTGGCGAGGAGCAAGCCCTGGCCGTGGCGCGACCAGGACAGGTCAACGAGGGTCTCGTTGCTACTGGACGTCACCAGGCGGTAGCGCCGGTCGCCGCGCGACTCGTGGGCGGGAGCGAGCCATACCTCGTCGAGGTGGGGGGTCGGGCCGGTCGCGTCACTTCGCGCCAGGTAAGCGACGTTCTGGCCGTCGGGCGAGACGCCGAGGCTGCCCTGGATGTTGGCCGGCCCCAACCGCTCAGCCTGGCCGGTAGCCAGCAGCCACGCCTGGCGGTCCTCGCCGGGCGGCAGGCTCAGGCTAAGGATGACGCGCCCATCCGTCAGGAAGTCGGCGTGCTGGACGGTGGCACCCGGCAGCGGGGAACGCAGGCGCTCGAGCTGCGGCGACCGGCGCCAGAGGTCGGCCTGCAGGGTCGTCGTCACGCCCGCGGCGGGCGTGACCTCGGAGACGGCGTCGGCCGACTGCAGGACAATCTCGTGGGCGCGCTCCGAGAGGGGTAACACTAGTGGCGTCTCGCCGCGTCCCCGACTGTCGACCAGGACCGTTGCGCCCGACGGCGCGCTGTCGATCTGGAGGGTCGCCGTCGCGAGTTCCTGCGGCTGGCGTAGGAACATCAAGGCTGTCAGGCCAACAGCGCTGACGAGGAGGGCCGCTACGCATAGAGCGACCCAGCGCCAGCGCCGCCGCAGGATGCGCGGCAGTTCGAGGCGTCTTCCGCCTTGGATGAGGGTTTGGGGAGACTTGTCCATGGATACCTCCTACCCTGGGTCTCACCGTCGATAAGACCAGTGTAGAAGGCTCCACTTTCCCGGCGCTTTCCCGGCGCTTTCCCGGCCTCTTTCTTTGCGAAGAGGCCAGGAAAGTCTAGCCTCCTGGCCGGTGCTCAGCTGGCGTGCCCTAAGGCCAGTAGCGGTTTCGCTTTCCCGGCGCTGTCCCGGCTACTGTTCCCGGATCAAGCTCAGGAAAGCGATGGGCGTCGCTGACTAGATGTGACTATCCGACGCTGGCAACGGTAGCAACAGAGCCGCGTGTGGCATGTCTGCTCGCAACATCGTTTCTCTTGTCGCCGAGCTTCTTCCGTCTATGGTGAAGTGGTGGGTGCGCTCACTTATACTGTGCATACACGGAGTCCAGACCCATCACGGCTCGATATCCCCTGTGTGTCTATGATAGGTGAGACAACTCGCCCGAGGATATTAGTGTAGAATAGGGCGAGGGAGAACCTGATGTCTCAACCCGAAGCGAACGGATCCATGGCCAAGAGGGCATCGGCCGCCAGCCACGCACCAGCCCGTCCCGATAGCCAGGTCGTGCCGAAGGCCGAACGACGGCACTTCACAGCCGAGTACCAGCAGCGCATCCTAGCCGAAGCCGACCAGTGTCGCGAACGCGGTCAGCTTGGGGCGCTGCTGCGCCGAGAAGGCCTCTACTCCTCGCACCTGAACGAGTGGCGCAAACAACGCGATCGTGCCCTTCGTCAGGCCCTGGCGCCTCAGAAACGCGGTCGCAAGGTGGATCCCCAAGCGGTCGAGCTGGAACGACTGAGGCAGGAGAATGAGCGACTGAAAGCGCGCCTGGAGCAGGCGGAGCTGATCATCGACGTCCAGAAAAACTAGGACGGCAAAACTAGCTTGAGGAGTTGATCCTCCAGAGTGGCCAGATAGGTCTGAGGATCCCGACGGAAGCGATGTTGGACGCGCCGGGTCTCATGCCGAGCGTCGAGGGTACGACGAAGGCTTCGCCACTGGGCCAGATCGACAGCGCTCAGTGCCTCAGGTTGAAAGGGGTCGCGGTTGGCCTGTTTGGCTCAAAGCTGAACGTCGTCATTCCTGGCCTTTCCACAAGCGAGCTACGAGGGCTGGAGACCGCATATACTGGTTCGGGCCTATCCTTCCAGTACTTCCCGAGTGTAATGGAGTGGCTTGTGTTTGTGTGGGCCGTATCACTCGGCGCTCTGCTGTTCTTGGGCGGACGAGAGATCATGCAGTGCTTCCGAAACGCCCAGACCGTCTGAGCGTTACGACAGTTTGAGAGCTTGGGAGCGCCCCATGTGTAGCTCCCAGGCTCTCTCCTGGCTCACCTCCATGGGGAAGGATTCTCACTACGTGCCGAGCCTGGAACAACTCCTCAATACATGCGCGATTCTTCACGATCACCTCTGCCCGCGCCAGGTTCTGGGCGTACGCATGGGCATATTGGGCGGCCACCTACTGGGTCTGGAGATCCCTCGCTACGACAACCGGCTGGTCACCTTCGTGGAACTGGATGGTTGCGGGGCGGATGGGGTTTCGGTAGCCACGGGCTGTCGTATCGGTCGTCGTAACTTGCGAGTTCTCGACTACGGGAAGACAGCCGCCACCTTCGTGGATGTAGAGACCAACGGTGCGGTACGCGTGAGACCCGATCCTCAAGCGCGTGATCGCGCTCAATCATATGCGCCTGACGCTACGTCCCGCTGAGAAGCCTACCTCCTCGGGTATCAACGCATGCCCGAGGCTGAGCTACTGGTTGCGGACGAGGTTATTCTCACCGCTTCGATTGAGAGATTGCTGAGCAAACATGGTCACCGCGTAACCTGCATGCGGTGCGGAGAAGAAATCATCAACGAACGCGAGGTGATGCAGGAAGGCGAACCCGCCCCGGGCTCCCTGCAGGCGTTCTTGGAGAAGGTCTCCCTGGTGGCGGACGCGGACCAGCTGCCGGAGCACGAGCAAGGCGTGGTCACGCTGATGACGCTGCATACGGCGAAG
>CAZJJF010000311.1:0-5124 GCA_964546245.1 uncultured Anaerolineales bacterium | reverse complement strand
GCGCTCCGTCATGCAGCGCGCCATCTTCGAGGCGGCCATCAGCTTCGCCCGTAGCGAGGGCATCATCCCCGCGCCGGAGGCCGCGCACGCGATCAGCGTGGTGCTGGACGAGGCGGCCCGCTGTAAGGAAGCCGGCGAGACGAAGACCATCGTCTTCAATCTGTCGGGTCACGGCCACTTCGACCTGGCTTCCTACGACCGCTACCTGAGCGGCCAGATGCGCGACTTCGAGTACCCGCAAGAGGCGGTAGAGGCGTCGCTGGCGCGCCTGCCGCAGGTGTAGGTGCGCTGCTCGCATTGACGAGGTTCGCGGATTGCTTGGAATAGAACCGACGCCATTGTTTGATGGCGTCGGTTGTTCATGGCGATGGATGAGGGAGGGTTGCGATGAAGGTGGTCAAGATGGTGTTCTGGGAAGACGACGGCGCCTGGCTTGGCTACCTCCAAGACTATCCGGACTACTGGACACAAGGCGAAACACTTGATTAGGATACTTCAGAACTAGCCCCCCGCCCCACCCCGCTCCATCTCCTCGCGGATGACTCGTCGTAGCGCCATCTCGTCGATGACGTAGCCAGGCCTGGCGAGATACTCGCGGAGCGCCTTGTTGATCAACGTCTGGTAGCCGCTGCCACTGGACTCGGCCATGTCGCGGAAAGCGTCTAGCACGTCGTTATCGAGATAGATGGTGATACGGGTCTTGCCAGACGACGGCAGGACGGCCCCGCGTTTGCCCCCGCTGAAATCATACTCGTCCTTCATACACTCTCACCTCGTTTCGCGTGGCGCGTCTTGCTGTAATCAGTCGTATCGCGTCGCCTCGATACGTGTAGACCACGACCAGAATCCGCCCAAGCGCATCCATGCCCAGCGTCACGTACCGCTCATCGTCGTCGACGACATCGTCCTCGCGCGTGATAGCGTTCGCGTCATACAGCACGGCCTCGGCATCGGGGAAGGCCACGCCGTGCTTCTCTCGATTAGCGCGAGCTTTGACAGGGTTCCACTCGACATTCATACGCAGTCTGTATGTATATTATACATATGAGCGTGCCCAGGCGCAACTTCAGCTTGATGGCACACTCATAGGCTTAGATCACTCGGCCGCGCTGGCTGTGTTGCCCCGCTCCATCTCCTCGCGGATGAGGCGGCGGATGGCGTCCTCGTCCAGCGCGCCACTTGGCTTGTCCAGGAAGACGCGCAGCGCCTGCTCGGCCAGCGCCTCGACCGTCACCCCACTGGCCGCGGCCCGCGCCCGCAGCGCGTCGGCCAGACCCGCGTCCAGCGCCAGGGTGAGCGGCGTTGTCGCCGTCAGGGCGGGCGGCGCGGCGGTTGTCGCCACGGGGGCTGTCGCCACCGGCGGCGGAACGTCCCCCTCGGCAGCGCGCGGGGCCTTCTGGCCGTCGACGTAGAGTTCCACATCGCGCCGCAGCAGGCCATGCTGCTCGACGCGCGCCTCGAGGGTTACGCCGCGCCAGGGGAACGTGCCAAGCGTACCGCTGTAGTACCAGAACTCACCCTCACCAACGGGCTGATCATCGATGGACAAGGTCATCAGGTTGGGTGAGCCGCGCCCCTGGACGAAGGTGATCTCGGCCAGATGACGCTCGTCTGCCACGGCCAGCCACCACCGCTCGCGCTTCTTGCTATTCGCCATACGTTCTCCCCTTGCCTCCTGGCCTGGCTACTCAGTATCCGCCGCTGCCTCCGCCTCGTTATCGCTGTCGTCGTCGGCTGTGTCGGGCGCGACCGGCTTGCCGAAGGGCGCGGGGCGGAAGGCGGTTTGCCGCTCCTGCAACTCGCGCCACTCCTCGGCTGTGACCTCGTAGTTTTCGTCGGCATCCTCATTGTAGAGGACCATCACATCCTTCATCACGTCGATGCGAACCACCCGCGCCTGGCCGGTCGCCCACTGCATGCGGGTTCCGACCTTGGGGAACTGGCCCTTGGCGGCCACGTACTGATCCTGTTCGAAGGTGAGGCAGCACAGCAGGCGGCCGCACACGCCGGAGATCTCCGGCGGGTTGAGGGGCAGGTCCTGGGTCTTGGCGGCCTTGATGGAGACACGCGGGAAGTCGGTCATCCACGTCGAACAGCACAGTTCGAGGCCGCACTTATCGATACCGCCGAGCAACTTCGCCTCGTCGCGGACGCCCACCTGGCGCAACTCGATACGCGAGCGCAGGATGCGCGCCAGGTCGCGCACCAACTCACGGAAATCGACGCGCTTCTCGGCCGAGAAGTAGATGGTCAGCCGCGCCCCGTCGAAGCTGTACTCGGCGCGCACCATCTTCATGGGCAGATTGTGCTCGCGGACCTTCTGCTTGGCGGCGGCCAGCGCCTCGCTCTCGCGCAGGCGAAAGCTCTCCATCGTCGTCAGGTCGCGCCAGTCGGCGCGGCGCTCGACCGGCTTGAGGGGCTGAATCACCTCGGTGTCGGGAACCTCGGTGGGCGGAATGACAACCTTCCCCACCTCCTCACCGCGACTCGTCTGCACCACAACATGATCGCCCGTGCCCAACTGGGGCGCGGGTCGCGGGTCGAAATAGTAAACTTTACCGGCGCGCTTGAAGCGTACACCTACTACAAGCATAGTGTTATCCCATCCCCTGGCCCGCCTGGGGCCAGCTCAATAACAGAACCTCGAGCGACAGGCGCGGGTTGGCGTTGCGCTCCAACTCGTCGGCCGCCTGGCGTGTGGCGCGTAACGCGGCGGCCAGGTCCGCCGTGGTGTGACGAGACGCTGCCTGGCGCAATGCGGGCGATTGGTCGACACTCAGAACCCACGGGTCGCAGCCAGCCTGGGTCAGCAGGGCGTCGCGCCACCAGGCCTGCCAGTGGGCCAGCAGGTCGGGCAGAGCGTCGGGACGCTTCGCTAACTCCTCGGCGATGGTCAGCCGCTCAGCGCGGGAGGCGGCCAGGGCGCGCGGCACGGGGTCGAGGGCCGCCGTCCGCCGCTGGAGGAGGGCGGGGTCGCGGGCGGCGGTGATGGCCCACCCGATGCGCCCGCCGCTGAGCCGCGCCAGCCGCTGCGCTTCCGACGCTTCGACGCCGCGTTCGATGAGGGCGTCGGCAACCTGGGGCGCGGGGACCAACGCCAGTTGCACCTGCTGACAGCGGGAGACGGTCGTGGGCAGCAGATGCTCGGTGTCCTCGGCGGTCAGAATGAGCAGGGCGTAGGGTGGCGGCTCTTCGAGGGTCTTGAGCAAGGCATTCTCGGCCGCCTCGTTCAGGGCGTCGGCCTGGGTCATGACCACGACGCGCCGCGCCGCCTGGTAGGGCCGCAGAGCCAGGTCACGCTGGAGGTCGCGCACGGTTTCGATCTTCACCTGGGCGCGGCTGGCAACCTTGCGCTTACTGCCACTCTTCGCGGCGGGAGGCGCATCGCTGCCCTCGGCGGTGGAGGGTTCGTCGTCGGCCGCCCCGTCTGGCTCGATGACGCGCAGGTCGGGGTGGCTGCGCTCGCGAGCCTTGCGGCAGCCTGGGCACACGCCGCACGCGCGGCCCTCGGCGCGCGCCGTCGCGTCCTCGCACAGGAGCGCCTGGGCGAAGGCCAGGGCCAGTGAGGTCTTGCCGATGTTGGGCGGACCCAGCAGGAGGTAGGCATGGGCCAGGTGGCCGCCGGTCAGGCCATGCTGCAACAGCCGCACCGCCGCCGCGTGGCCAACCACCGGCCAACCGCTCGCCGCCTGGGAAATCGTCATAGTGCGCTATTCTAGCACAGCGGGGCCAACAAGCTGAAACGTGAACCGTGCTGCGTGACATCAGCGCTGTGTGCCCGGGTCACGTTTCACGCATCACGCCGCGAGAAATCGCGCCTGTCGCAGCGCTGACCACTCTTCTTGACAGGGCCTCCCATCGGGGCTATCTTCACTGCGCGTACGCCAGCGTTTCGACCTCCGCTTCTTGAGGCTCCATGATTCGCACTGTAGTCAATGTCGAGGACAAGTTCCAGGTCATCGACGATCCCAGCCAGATCAGCGAGTGGGTCGCCAACCCCAAGGCGACGGTCTGGGTGGACATTCTAGACCCTGACAGCCAGGCCATCCGCCTGCTGAAGGATGAGTTTCACTTCCATCCCCTGTCGCTGGAGGATGTGGTGCGCGCCCACCAGCGGCCCAAGATCGACATCTACGCCAACTATTACTTCCTCGTCTTCTATACGCTTGACTATCCGGTGCAGGGTCAAGAGCTGAAGATTGCCGAACTGGACATGTTCCTGGGGCCTAACTATCTCGTCACGGCCCACGCGGAGCCGATGCCCATCCTTGACGAGGTGTGGTCGCGCTGGCAACGGCGGGTCGAGACGGTTGGCCTGGACATTGGCGCGCTGCTCTACGAGATTCTCGACCACGTCGTGGACGACTATTTCCCCGTCATCGATGCGCTGGCTGAGGAAGTGGAGGGGGTCGAGGCCCGTATTTTCGAACAGTTCGACAAGAATGCCCTGGAAGACATCTTCGGCCTCAAGAAGGAGTTTCTGGCGCTGCGGCGAATCGTGGCCCCTGAGCGCGACGTAGTCAACGTGCTACTGCGGCGTGACCCGCCCATCCTGCCTGCCGGGTCCATCGTCTTCTTCCAGGATGTCTACGACCATCTGATTCGCGTGCTCGACAGCATCGACACGTATCGCGACCTGCTGTCGAGTGCGCTGGACGCCTATCTGTCGGTGCAGTCCAACAACCTCAACGAGATTATGCGGCGTCTGACGATCATCTCAACCATCTTCCTGCCGCTGACTTTCATCACCGGCTTCTTCGGCATGAACTTCGAGCATCTACCCTTTGCCAACCCGCTTCTGATGTGGCTGGTGGTGCTATCGACGTTTATCGTGCCGCTGGCTATGCTGTTCTACTTCCGCTGGCAGGGCTGGGACTGACATGTGAATTACGAGGAAATGCCGCCGTCCGGCGTAATAATGTCGCTCGTCGCGCATCTACACTAATGTTGGTGATATAAGCGGCGGGGGTACACCCGGTCCCATCTCGAACCCGGCCGTTAAGCCCGCCAGCCCTGATGATACTGCACGGGTAACTGTGTGGGAAAGTAAGGCATCGCCAACACCTTTATCTCCGTAGCTCAGTGGAAGAGCGTCAGGTTGCGGACCTGAAGGCCGCAGGTTCA
>CAZJJF010000310.1:4585-5125 GCA_964546245.1 uncultured Anaerolineales bacterium | reverse complement strand
CCAACGTAGTCGTGCCCGCGTTGACGACGCTGGGCGGGTGGCTAAAGGACAACCTGCCGGGGGCTATCCAGGTTCTGGTCGATATCTGGAATAATGTGCTAAGCCCGGCGCTGTCGGCGCTGTGGGCCTTCATCAACGACCCGCTTGCGCCCATCCTTAAGGTGCTGGCTGAGATTATCGGCGTCACACTGCGCCTGGCCTTCGAGGTAGTGGCGGCGGTGTGGACGAATATCCTGGCTCCGGCGCTGTCGGCGCTGTGGGACATGATTCAGACATATGTCATGCCCACGGTGGTCGCGCTCAGCGAGAAGCTGGGCGGCCTGCAAGGTGTCCTGGACACGGTGGGCGGCTGGATACGCGATGTAACTGATAAGCTGAGCGGGTTCCGCGATGCGCTCGCCAACATTCAACTGCCCGACTTTCTCCAACGGCATAGCCCCAGTCCCATTGAACAGACGTTTGCAGGGTTGGCGACTGTCACGCCCCAGGCGACGCAGACGCTAGAGGCGTTCGGCGCGGCGGCGGGCGCGCTGGACACGG
>CAZJJF010000310.1:0-4575 GCA_964546245.1 uncultured Anaerolineales bacterium | reverse complement strand
CCAGCCTGAATGTTGAGGCGGTCGAGGCGCTGGCGGCGGCAATGCGCACCCTGGTGCGCGTCATGGGCGCGCCGGGTATGGGGGTGGAGCCGGGGAGCAACGACGAAGAGCGCATCAACACCATGAGCGCCGCGATTGGCAAGATTGCCTCGGCCATCTCGGACGTGGTGGCGACGATTCGCGAGGTCGTGGCGTTCGGCGGATCATCGGATGTCCAGTTCCTCAACGGCCCGGCGCGGGATTGGGTCATGGCCGTCTTCGGCTCGCTGACGCGATTGGCGCAGGACATGGCGGTCGAGGCGGGCCGGGTACAGGTGGCGTTCCGGGCGGGCGTCGCGCAGGAGTTGCAGGCGATGGCGGCGGTGCTGGGCACATCCCTGGGGATTATGAAGTCGGTGCTAGACATCGTCGCCGTACTGCTGAGCGATGGGCGCGAGACGGCCGAGCGGCTTCTTAACGACCTGGCGGCGCGCTCCTGGATTGTCGCACTGACCGCCGGGCTGGTGTACTGGGGCAACCAGATTGCCGACGCGGTAGGGGATGTGGTGATGACCTTCCGCGCCGAAGCCATCCCCGGCCTGGAAAATCTGGCGGCGCTGCTGTCGCCAGTGACCGACCTGCTCGGCAGTGTGATTGATACGGTGACGCTACTGGCGGACCATGGAACGCGCCAGGTGGAGCGGCTCTTGAATGACCTGGCGGCGCGGTCCTGGATCGTGGCGCTCACGCAAGGGCTGGTGTACTGGGGCAATCAGATTGCCGACGCGGTAGACGATGTGGCGCTCACCTTCGAGCGTGACGTATCCGACAGCCTGCAAACCCTCGGCGGCATCCTGTCCGGTACGACTGGCGTCCTGAGCGCCACTATTGAACTTGTCCAGGCGGTCATCGACCTGGGCAAGCGCGGCTTCCCGACGGTGGATGCGACTGGGGCGGTAGACCGGGTCATCGGCCCAATCGTGGCGCTGGCAAAGGCTCTGGCGGTTAAGATACAGCAGGCCGTTGGCGAATTGACGGTCACACGCCAGCCGCTATCGGACCTGACGGGGTTGCTCAAAGATACCCTCGACTTGCTCCACGCTCCCATCGATCTCCTGACGGCGCTGTGGTCTACCGACTACGACTGGGCATACAACATCCAGGACCCGGTGGCCTGGGCCGAGCGCAACGCGCAAGGGGTGGTTGCGCCCATCAATGCGATTGTGGCGCTGGCAAAGGCCCTGGCCGTCAAGATACAACAGGCCGTGGGGGAGTGGAAGCCAGTCGAGACCAACATGGCGGGGTTGTCGGACACCATGTCCGATATGCTCGATTTGATGGATAAGCCGGTGGCGCTCCTGACGGCGCTGTGGTCTACTGACTACGACTGGATGTACAACATCCAGGACCCGGTGGCCTGGGCCGAGCGCAACGCCCAGGGGGTGATGGCTCCAATTAACGCCATCATCGCGCTGGCAAAGGCTTTGGCGGTCAAGATACAGCAGGCCGTGGGGGAATGGGATGGGACCGCGCCGGGCATTAACGAGCTATCGACCATCCTGTCTGACTTCGGCGGGCTGATTGGTAGCGTTGTCGATTTGATTGAGCCGCTTGCCAATCCGCCGACCCTGCCCGCCCTGACGCCGGCCCTCCTTGATTGGATCGGCGACCTGGTGGAATGGGCGCGGGCCGTGGCTGAGGCTGCCCTGGACGCGGCTAAGGGCTTCAAGGTCGGTGTCAACTATGGTCTAGCCGAGCTTGGCACGGCCATTGGCGATAGCGTCGGGGTGTTCGAGGGCATTGTGGACATGGCCGGGTTCATCGCTCATCCACCCACATTGCCCGCCCTGACGCCGGCCTTCCTCGACTGGATTGGTAACTTTGCGAGGTGGGCGCGGGCCGTGGCTGAGGCTGCCCTGGACGCGGCGCGTGGGTTTAAACTAGGCGTCAACTATGGTCTGGCTGAGCTTGGCACGGCCATTGGTGATAGCGTCGGGGTGTTCGAGGGCATTGTGGACATAGCCGGGTTCATCGCCCATCCGCCCACGTTGCCAGCCTTGACGCCGCGCATCGCCACCTGGATCGGCGACCTGGTGGGGTGGGCGCGGGCCGTGGGCGTTGCGGCGTCCGAGGCGGCGCGGGGCTTCAAGCTGGGGGCTGACTATGGCCTGGCCGAACTCGGCACGGCCATTGGTGATACGCTAGGCGCGCTCCGCGACTCCCTGGACCTGGGCAAGCTGCTTGGCGGTGAGATGTCGCTTCCTTCGCCACAACAAGTCGCCGCCAAGATGGAGGCTATTCTAAGCCTGGTCGATGGGGCTGTGACCACCTTCAGCGCGCGGGCCTCGGCGGCCGCCGCCGGTGGTCTGGACGTGGCCGGGCTGAGCCAGTACGCGGGCGCGGTCAAGGGAGTATTCGAGGCGATTGGCGAGGTGGCGAACGCCGTCAATAGCTACTCCAATATCAACGTCGGTCGGCAGTTCTTGGGCGTCGAGTCGGTGGGCTTCGGGAACATTCGCGGCGCGCTCCAGATGATCTGGGACTTGTTCGAGGATGCCGCCAGCCACCAGGACCTCGTGCAGAGTGTGACCAGTACCCTGACGACCGCCCTCGACGGGCTGACCGCGCTGGCGACGGCGAAGGGGGAGGACGCGGGCAACGCCTGGCTCGCGGGCTTCCAGGGCGCAGTCGGGGGTGGCAGCATTGCCCTCGGCGCCGGGGCTGGGGCTGGGGCGGGGGACCAGGCAAAGCCACAAATCGTCAATAATTATGTCACCAACAACTCGAAGGTGATGACAGCCAACATCAACGCCACGACAAGCGAGGCGGGGCGCGGGGCGGTGATGAGCACGTTCAGCATGGTCATGTACTAACAGCAAAACGCACGAGGGTAGCGCATGGCAGCGCCGACAAGTCTTCTTCAATTCGTAACGCCGGCCGAGAGCATCAACTACGTTCTCAACCCGTCGGCGGAGAGCGCCATCAACTTTGCGGCCACGGCCTCGGCCACGGTTACGCGCTCGACCACCTACGCCCGGCAGGTGACGGCTGAGGAGCAATACAGCTTCCGCGTCCAGACCTCCAGCAACGCGCACGGCGTAAGCCTGACGACGCCCGCCCTGGCGAGCGCGACGACTTACGTGTCATGCTGGGTGCGCGGCACATTCGCCAATCTTCAATTCAAAATTGGTAGTACCACCGTCACGCCGACGCTGTACGAGACGGACGGGGCGTGGAAGTGGTACGTCAACGAGGCGACGAGCTTCAGCGGCGCGCAGGCGAGCGGGGCGACGGCGGTTGTTATCCAGTTCGATACCGGCGCTGACTGCTACGTCGATCACGTCGTATGCCAGCAGGGAAGTTGGACCACGGCGTTTCACGGCTCGTTTCCCGGCTGTCGATGGGAGGACATCGCTCACGAGAGCGTCTCGACGCTCCTGGCGACGGTGGATGGACAGCCGAACCTGGCGGCGGGCGCGCTCAACAACATCGGCAACACGACGACGCTGTTGGTATCCAGCGCCCTGGGCTTCGGTGTACCCGACCTCGACCACGTCACGGTTGAGACGGTAGGGCGTGGCGGTGTGTACCAGAAGAGCACGCTCAACAGCCGGGTCATGGTGATGACGATGGACTTGTGGCCGGGTAGCTTCCCGGCGATGTACAGCCATCGCTCTTCGCTGCTTGACCTCGTGCAACCGGGTCAGATGTTTGTGCTCCGCTTCCGGGGCAATCCGACCTATCGCGGCGGCACGGCCGACGTGATGACCATTCCCGTGGTGTACTCGAAGGGAATGGAGGGTAATCTCCAGTGGGCGGTCGAGAGCGAGCGCGTGGCGCTGACCCTGACCGCCTACGATCCGTGGCTGCTGCCGCAGACCGAGACCGCCACGAGTCTGTCGCTGGCGACGGCTATCGCGGCGATGGGCTACTGCCTGAAGCGCAGCCGGGGGGTGTGGGCGCGACCAGCAGCGGGGACCGCGCCGCCAGGAACGGTCTACGACATCATTGTCAGCAGTCGCGGCCACACCTTCGCCGCGTGCGCCGGGGCGGTGTATGGCTTCGTGGGCGGGGCCTGGGTGAGCGTGGGGGCCGTCACGGGGGGTAGCGCGTTCGCTTACTGCCTGGCCTTCGACCCCTCGGAGACCATTCTATATGTCGGTGGCAGCGGCACAAGCTGGGGCGGGACGGCGGCGAACCACATTGCAAAGTACACCCTACCGGCGACCGGCCTGACGGGTGGGACGTGGGCGGCATTGGGCACGGGCCTGGGGGCGACGTGCCGCGACCTCGTGGTGATTCCGACCACAAGCGGCCACACCGTTTACGCCTTTGGTGAGTTCACCACGGCTGGCGGGTCGAGCGCGAACTACATGGCGACCTGGAACGGTAGCGCGTGGGCGTCCATCGCTCCCAACACGCTCAACGGCGCGGTGTGGGCGGCGGAGAAGGACGCAGCGGGTAATATCTACTTCGGTGGGGCGGCGACCAACATTGCCACCGTCACCGCCGGTGCGCCTACGCCCACGGCGACGGCCATCACGGGCGGCGGCAACCTGCCCAGCTTCGACCTGACGACGCCCGGTCAGTACTACT
>CAZJJF010000309.1:0-5135 GCA_964546245.1 uncultured Anaerolineales bacterium | reverse complement strand
CAACCTGCGCGAGTTGATTCAGGAGATTCAGGCCGAGGGTCGCACCATCCTCCTGACAACGCACTACATGGAGGAGGCCGACCTGCTCAGCGACCGCATCGGCATCATCGACCAGGGGCGCATCATCGCGCTGGACACGCCCGCCCAGCTCAAGAAGGCGATTCAGCAAGTGGATGTGGTGCGCCTTGAGGTGGAGGGCTTCGACCCGGCGCTGCTGGACACGCTCGACGCCCTACCCACCGTGGAGCATGTCATCTCTCACCCCGGCGAGCCGACCTGGTCGCTAGCCCTGCACACGGCGGACAGCCGCGCCGCGCTGCCGGCCGCCATCGACGCCATCGGCGAGCGCGGCGGTCGCATCCGCAACATGCAGGTGGCGCAGCCGACGCTGGAAGACGTGTTCATCTCGCTGACCGGCAAGCAGTTGAGGGAGTGAGCTATGGTCGTCCATGAGACGCTGAGCCGCCGCTCGGTCGGCTCCGACCTGCGCGCGATGGGCGCGGTGGCCGGCAAGGAACTGACCATCGCCCGCCGTTACCCCAGCTTCCTGATCGCGGTGCTGGTGTGGCCGGTGCTGCTGCCCCTGGCCTACATCCTGGGCGCGAAGGCCCTGGCCGGACCCCACGGCGGCTCGCTACCCGCCTTCGAGGCGACCACCGGCACGACGGACTATGTGGGCTTCATCGTCATCGGCACGCTGCTGTGGGGCTGGCTGAACATGACGCTGTGGGACGTGGGTTTCTTCATCCGCAATGAGCAGATGCGCGGGACGCTGGAGTCGAACTGGTTATGCCCCGTACCGCGCGGGTCGATTCTGGTCGGCGCGACATTGATGAAGCTGGCCGTGTCGCTGCTGTTCCTGGCAATCTCGTTCGTCGAGTTTCGGCTGTTCCTGGGCGTGGACCTGCTGCAAGGCAACGTGGCGCTGACGCTGCTCATCATCGCGCTGCTCATCCCCAGCATCTACGGCCTCGGCGTCGCCTTCGCCAGTCTGGTCATCCGCTTCAAAGAGGCCAACTCGATGGTGTTCCTGGTGCGCGGCGTGTTCATGATCTTCGCCGGCATGACCTTCCCCATCGCTGTGCTGCCGGGTTGGATGCAGACGGTGGCGATGATGCTGCCGCTGACCTACGCCATCGCCGCCATGCGGGCGGTGGTCCTCAACGGCGCGGGGCTGGCCGACATTCGCGGCGACTTGCTGGCCCTGGCCGCTTTCGGCCTCGCGCTGCCCATCGTGGGCTACCTGGCCTTCGCCCAGATGGCGCGCCGCGCTCGGCGACATGGGGATTTGGGGCAGTACTGATGGGGACCACCGACGACCGACCGCCGACCACGGGCTATAGTCACGACAACGCGAGTCTATTGGTCGTTGGTCCTTCGTCCTCGGTCAGCCGGGAGAAGTGACCTGTTTGAGGAGAGAACAGTGACAACCAGCTTATCCGTGCCCTCGTGGCGGTCCAATGTGCGGGCCATGACGGCCATCGCTCGCAAGGACTTCATCCAATACACCCGCTACCCGATGAACGCCGTGTTCAACGTGCTTCAGCCCCTCATCTGGCTGACGCCGGTGTACTTCCTGGGTCAGACCTTTGCCTCAGACGCTGGCAATATCGGCTTCGCGGGCTACAGCGGGACCACCGACTACATGTCGTTCATCCTCATCGGAACAGTGCTGATGAACTTCGTCACTACGGTGTTCTGGGGCATGGGCTATTCCCTCAAGACCGAGATGGACGCCGGGGTGTTGGAGAGCAACTGGGTCGCGCCGGTGTCCCGCCCCGTGTTCCTGGTAGGCCGTACCCTGGCTAACATCGTAATCACGACGGGCATGAGCGTCGTGATGCTCATCCTGGGCGCGTGGCTGTTCGGCTTCAGCGTCTCGGGCAACGTCCTGGCGGCTATCGGTGTCGCCATCCCCATGCTCATCGCCCTCTACGGTTTCGGCTTCGCCTTCGCCGCCATCGTGCTGCTCATGCGCGACGCCAACACCATGGTCGATGTATCCAACTTCCTGGTATCGCTGCTGTCGGGCAGCCAGTTCCCGGTGACCGTGCTGCCGACGCTGGTGCTGCTGGTATCGCTGGCGCTGCCCCTGACCTATGGCTTCGACGCCGTGCGTGGCCTGCTGCTGGGGACCGACACCCTGCTGCCCATCCCGACCGAGGTCGTGCTGATGGTGGTGTTCATGGTGGTGATGGTGTGGCTGGGTCTGGTGGTGTTCCGCCGCGTCGAGCGCCGCTGCCGCGTCCTCGGCACGCTGAACATGCACTGATACGAGCGAGAGGGAGACGACCGATGCGGCAAGGAGTGATCGAGCATGTGGGGAAACTGGTGGATGCGGCGGCGGCCCGCTATCACCGCGACCGGAACGCTCGCGCCGCCCTGGCTACCTTCGACACGGCCCTGGCCGCGCTGCGCAGCCTGCCCGCCGGGCCAGGCTCGCGGACGGACCTGGCCCGGCGGCGTGTGATGGAGACGTGTACCGAGTACCGCGCCCAGGTTCTGGCGGGGCGCGAACTCGCCCCCGACGGTTAGGCGCGGGCGGGTTCCCCTTCCGCGTGGGGGAGGGGCCAGAGAAGCTGTGAAACGTAACCACCCGACAAGGCAGAAGAGAGGCGTACCATGTCTGACGCAATGCAAGAGCGCATGCAGATTCTGAAGATGATTGAGGACGGCAAGATCACCCCGGACGAGGGGGCCAAGCTGTTGGAGGCTCTCAAGGGGGCGACCCGCGCCCAGGGCACGACCACCGCTATCACCGGCGGCCCGACCGGATCGCAGGGTAAGTGGCTGTGCATTCGGGTCACCGATATGCGCACCGGCCGCCGCAAGGTCAACGTCAACCTACCGATGAGCCTGGTCGGCATTGGCGCGAAGATTGGCGCGAAGTTCGCCGCACCCGCCGATGTCGACATGGATGAGATTCTGAACGCCATCAAGAGCGGTCAGCAGGGCAAGATCATCGAAGTCCAGGACGACGAGGACGGCGAGCGGGTCGAGATTTTCGTCGAATAGGAGGCTGGCATGGCAGAGCAGACTTTCCCGGTCGAAGGGCCGGTGACGATTCACATCGTAGGCTTGCGAGGTGACCTGGATATTATCGGCTGGGCGGAGAGCCGCGTCAGCGTGATCGCCGACGAGGACGAGATGCCCAATGTCGAGTGGGCTGAGGGTCGGCTGGTCCTACGCGGCGGCGACGACGTGCGGGTGCGCGCCCCCCAGGGCGCTAGCATCGAGATCGAGCAGTGCCTGGGTGACCTGGAGGCCGCCAACGTCAGTACACTGCGCATCGGCCAGGCGATGGGTGACGTGGAACTTCACGACCTGGGGGCGCTGAGTTTCGGCCACATCGCGGGCGACTGCGAGATTCGCAACGCAGGGTCCATCGAAGGCGGCCAGGTGCGCGGCGACTTCGCGGCGCATCGCGTGGGCGACCTGAGCCTGGGTCAGATCATGGGCGACGCCGCGATTCACCAGGCGGGCAGCGTGCGGCTCCAGGCCGTCATGGGCGACCTGGTGATTCACGAGGCGGTCGATGCCCTGGCAACCCAGGTGATGGGCGACGCCGCGATCGAGACCGTGACAGGCAACGTCAACCTGGAAGCGGTGCGCGGCGACGTGGCCATCAACGGCGCGGCCAACGTCCGCCTCGGCTCAGTCAATGGCGACCTGTCGGTGGCCGACGCGCGCGGATCGGTCGAGGCGCGCCATGTCAACGGTGATGCCCGCCTGCAAGGCCTGGCCACCGACCAGACCCACAGCGCCCACGCCGATGGTGACGTGGCGCTGGGCGTCGGGCCGGGACCGTTGCGGCTCACCGTGCGCGCCCACGGTTCGATCCGTTGGGACCGCTCGCTGGGCCTGACAGTGGAGAGCGAGACGCGACGGCAGTTGGTGGCGCGTCTCGGCGAGGGCGGCGGCGAGATCACCGCCAGCGCGCACGGTGACGTGGTGGTGTACATGGTGGGTGACGAGCGCGGACGGCGCGGGCGCGCCCGCTGGGCTGTGGCGGGCGCGGGGGCGCAAGGCGTCCCGCCGATTCCCCCCATCCCGCCGGTGCCTCCCATCCCGCAGGTGCCGGCTTTGCCACCTCTGCCCACCTTCACCATGATGGGGGGCGGGGCCAACCGGCGCACGGCTGCGGCGTCGGCTGAGGAGCGCGAGACGATTCTAAAGATGCTGTCGGAGCGCAAGATCAGCGCGGAGCAGGCGGCGCGCCTGCTGGACGCGCTGGGAGGCTGAGATGATGGACGAGCGCATCGAACGAGTCTTTGATACCGGCGCCGAGGCCCAGGTCAACGTCGAGAACGTCCACGGCGCAGTCGTGGTGGAGGCATGGGACCAGCCCCAGGTCCACATTGTCGCCGTGCGGCGCGGCGAGGAGGCGCAGGTCATCATCGAGGGCGAGGGCGCGTGGGTCAACGCGCGCACCGAGACCGACCGTGAGACAGGCTTCTTCGGTTGGGGCGGTAAGGAGACGCAGGCCGAGGTAGAGTACATGCTGCGGGTGCCCCGCGCGACCCGCCTGACGGCCAAGACGGTCAAGGGGCCGGTACAGGTCAGCGGTCTACGCGGCACGGTCGAAGTGTCGAGCGTCCACGGGCCGGTAGTTGTCACCGACTGCGAAGGGGCGGTGCGCGCCCAGGCTACCAACGGCCACGTGGAGCTGAGCCAGGTCGCGGGCCAGGTCGAGGTATACACAGCCAACGGCGGCATCGCCGTGCGCGGCGGCCAGGCGCAGAGCCTCACCGCCGAGACGGTCAACGGCGTTATCAGCGTCGGGCCACTGGCGAGCGGTTCGGACATCCGGGCGCGCACCGTCAACGGCGAGCTGGCCCTGACCCTCGCCTCTGGCGTGGCCGCCGAGTTGGAGGCAACGGGCGTCATGCTGCGCACCCATTTCGAGACGCCCAACCAGCCAGCCACCACGGGGCGCGGCGGCTGGCGCGGCGTGGTTGGCGACGGGCAGCCTTCGGCCCACGTGACCTACAGCACCGTCAACGGCACGCTCGTCGTGCGCGGTGACGGCGTGGCGACGACGACGGCGACCGTGGCGTCAGCAGCGTGGCCGCCCGCCGCGCCACCGCCGCCCCCGCCACCCCCACCCACCGCGCCACCCCCACCGCCGGCGGCGA
>CAZJJF010000308.1:0-5150 GCA_964546245.1 uncultured Anaerolineales bacterium | reverse complement strand
GCCGACCCCGTCGCCGAGTCTGAGACCGTCGCCCACGCCATCGCCCCGCCGACGGGGGGCCAGCTTCTCACCGACCCCACCGGCATCGCCTTCATCGAGAGCCTGCGCGCGCGCGACTATGGCGGCGGCAGCATCGAGCGCGGGCGCGTCCTCGAGGACAACGACGATTTCACCCGCTACCTGATTACCTATCCCAGCGATGACCTGACCATCCAGGGCTTCATGAACGTGCCCAAGCGCGCCGAGCCACCCTACGCCGCCGTCATCGTTGCCCACGGCTTCGTCAACCCCGACGCCTACCCCCTGCTGCCCTACTCGACGCCCTACGCCGACGCCCTGGCCCGCGCGGGCTACCTGGTCGTCCATCCCAACTACCGCAACCACGGCGGATCGGGGCGCGGTCCCAACCCGATGCGCTCCGGCTACACCATCGACGTGCTCAATCTGGTCGCGATTCTCAAGGCCGAGGGCGACGTGCGGCCCGACGGCATCGGCATCTTCGGCCACAGCATGGGCGGCGAGGTGGCTCTGCGCGCCCTGGTGACGACGCCCGACATCCGCGCCGCCGTGCTGTACGGCTCGATGAGCGCGGATACCTGGCGCAACTGGAACCTCATCAACACCAAGTGGGCCGGCGGCTGGTTCCTGTTCGACGGCCCCTTCAACCCCTGGCGCGACCGCGAGGCGTTCCGCCTGGCGTCACCCAGCACCTTCCTCGACGACGTGCCGTCCGCCATCCAGATTCACCACGGCACGGCCGACGACACGGCCCCCTACTGGTGGGCGACCGACCTCCATCAGCGCCTGCTCGACGCGGGCAAGCCGGCCGAGCTATACACCTACCCCGGCGCGGGCCACAGCTTCGGGACCGGCAGCGCGGCCTACAACGCCCTCATGGCGCGTAGCATCGCCTTCTTCGACGCCTATTTGCGCCCCAGTCCGTGACCGGCGAAGGGTGTCAGACGGGTTCATACCGGGCTGGCGTGGGCATCGGGCGGCCCACCGGGGGCTGCCGCCCGCCACCCAATAACCCCCGGAGGGATATACTCCCGTGACCGATGCAAGTCGTGCCGCCGATGCGGCGCCCGCGCCGTCCGCCGCCGCTGCCCCGGATAGCCCTGCGCCCCCCCCGGATGTGGCCGACCGCCCGGCGCGGGTAGGCCCCAGCTACGTGCCCCGCACCTTTGCGGCGCTGAGTCATCGCAACTACCGTCTCTACTGGTTCGGACAGATCGTCTCGCTGTGCGGGACATGGATGCAGTCCACGGCGCAGAACTGGCTCATCTACCAGCTGACCATGTCGCCGCTGGCGTTGGGCCTCCTCAGCTTCGCCGGTCAGGTTCCCACGCTGATCTTCTCCCTGTTCGCGGGCGTCCTGGCTGACCGGGTCAACAAGCGCAGCGCGCTCATCCTGACCCAGACACTGGCGATGATTCAGGCCTTCATCCTGGCGGGGTTGGTTCTGAGCGGGCGTATCGAGGCGTGGCAGGTCATCCTGCTGGCCCTGGTGCTAGGCATCATCAACGCTTTCGATAACCCCATCCGCCAATCCTTCATCCCCGAACTGGTTCCCAAGGGCGACTTGATGAACGCCATCGCCCTGGGCGCGTCGGCCTTCAACGGGGCGCGCATCGTGGGGCCGGCCCTGGGCGGCGCGGTTGTGGCCCTCATCGGCGCGGGCGGCGCCTTCCTGCTCAATTCCTTTTCATTCCTGGCGGTCCTCGTCGGGTTAGTGATGATACGCGTCACGCCCCGGCCGCCCAGCGTCCACCGCGCCTCGATGTGGAGCAGCCTGCGCGAGGGCGTCGGCTACATTCGGGCCGACTGGGATGTCTTGACACTGCTGCTGATGGCGATGATGGTGGGTATCTTCGGCATGCCCTACGCCACACTCATGCCGGTGATGGCGGCCGACGTGCTGGGACTGGGGGCAGGCGGCTACGGTCTGCTGCTAAGTGCGACCGGTGTCGGGGCGCTGGCCGGCGCGCTGGCCCTCGCCTCGCTCGGCAATTTCCAGCACAAGGGCTGGCTGGTGACTCTCGGCAACTGGCTGTTCCCGCTGACCATGCTGCTGTTCAGCATATCGCGCCTGACGTGGGTATCCGTGGCGCTGCTGGCAGGCCTGGGCCTGGCCCTCCTCATTCGCAACGCGACGACCAACACCCTGCTCCAGACGGCCGTGCCCGATCACCTGCGCGGCCGCGTTATCTCCGTCTACATGCTCATGTTTATCGGGATGGCGCCCCTCGGCTCGCTGCTCACGGGCTGGCTGGCGCAGCGGTACAGCGCGCCCACGGCGCTCCAGGTAGGGAGTGTCGCTCTGTTGCTGGCGGCGGCGGTCGTCGACTTCCTGCGCCCCCAGGTGCGCCATATGCCGTGAGGTAGCGGCACGGACGCACGCGGAGAGCGTCAGTCGCCGCCGGCCCGCGCCAGGCCGGTCGCCGCGCCGATTTCGGCGCGGGCGCGTGGTTGGGGGTTGGCGCCGTACAGGGTGATCAGGACGACCGCCGCGACGATGACGCCCGCCGCGGCCAGGATGCGCGGCGTCAGCGCCTCACCGGCCAGCGCCCAGCCCAGCAGCACCGCCACCACCGGGTTCACGTAAGCATACGTGGCGACACGCGCCGACGTGGTATGGTGCAGCAGCCAGGTATAGGCGGTGAAGGCCACGACGCCGCCCAGCAACGACAGATAGGCCAGGGCAACCAGGGAGGTTGTCGAGACCTGGGTGGGGCGGAAGCCCACCCACTCACCGGATACGCCGCTGAGCAGCGCCAGCCCCAACCCACCCGCCAGCATCTGCATGGCCGTGGTCATCATCGGCGAGATCGGCAACCGCGACTTCTGCGCGTGCAGCGAGCCGAAGGCCCAGGCCAGCGAACCGACGATGAGGGCCGCCGCGCCGACGGGGTCGACACCCTGCCCGGCCAGGCTACCCGGCCCCACCAGCAGGCCGATGCCCACCAGCCCGAAGGCCAGCCCAACGAACACCTCGCGGCGCGGCCGCCCATTGCCCCGCCACAGCCAGTCAAGGAGCACCATCCACAGCGGCACAATGGCGACCAGCAAAGCGGCGGCGCCGGAGGGCACGCGCTGCTGCGCCCAGGTCACCGCGCCATTGCCACCGACCAGCATCGCCACCCCCGCGACGGCGGCGGCCAGCCAGTAGCTGCGGCGCGGCAGGCGCGCCCCGCTGGCGCGGGCCAGGAGGAACAGAATCAACCCCGCGCTCAGGAAGCGCAGCGCGGCCATCAGGAAGGGGGGAATCGTCTGGATGGCGAAGTGGATACCCAGGAAGGTCGAGCCCCAGATGAAATAGATGGCGGCGAAAGCCAGCAGGAAGGTGACGCGGTAAGACGGGCTGGTAGGGGTGCGCTCGGGCATGCCACGCTCCGGGGAAATGCGAAACGGCAGAGCCAGTCGCTCACCATAAGGCGTATGGACAGCGACTTTGCTCTGCCGTGGTTAGATGCGTGCCGGGCTGTGTCCGGCGCGCCAGGGTTACCTCGGCTTACTGAGGCAGGGCGGCCATTAGCCCCGCAATGAGGAGGATGGCCCCGATGACGGCGATGAAGATCAGCGCGGCGCGCCCCTCGCCAGCGTAGCTCAGGATAGCTCGGTCGTGGGGCCGGTCGTAGAACTTGGGATACTGCTTCTCGGTTGGGTTCAAGCGGTTACTAGGCATGTCCATGACACCAGTTCCTTTCCATATATTTGGTGAATTTCAGATTTAGGTCGCGGGCGCTAAAACGGTAGCGCCGGTCGGGACCGGTTGATTCTCTTTCACGGTCTGCAAGACGATCATGGTGATGGTGGCCGTGCTACCGGCCGCGGTGCGCAGGGCAACCAACATGCGGCGTAGCTCCGCCGTGTCCTTCACCCGCAGCTTGACAATGTACCAGTCCTCGCCCGCCAGTTCGTGGCACTCCTGAATCTCAGGGTGATCACGCACCACCTGCTCGAAGGAGGCGACGTTGGGCACGCTCTGGACGCGGACGAAGGCCAGGATGGGCTTGCCGAGGGCGGCCGGGTCCACGATCGCCGTATAGCCCTGGATGACGCCCCGCTCCTCCAGCTTGCGCACACGCTCATAGACCGAGGAGGCGGTGAGGCCGACGCTGCGCCCAATCTCGGCGTTGCTGATGCGAGCATTCTGTTGCAGCATCGCGATGATCTGGCGGTCTGTTTCGTCGAGCAAAGGTCGTTCCACGTCATCCCCCAGTGGGCTATCTACCAACAATTATAGGGCAATTCGCGCTGTTTGTCAACAATCTTTTGGTGGGTATCTGTATCCACCAGATGGATGATTGGCAACGCGGGAGGCTTACGTGAAACGTGAAACGTGGGGGGCTTCTCACGCTTCACGTTTCACGCATCAGCTGGCCCGAAATCTTACAATCGGACAGGCCTTTTCGGCCTACGCCGGCCGCCGCTCGCCTCCGCCGGGTAACACCTGTAGGTCGCGGCGCACGCGCTCCCGATGCTCGTCGCCGCCGCCAATGATGATTGGCGCGGGCAGCGGCTCCGCCTCCTCGGTGGGCAGCGCGCCGATGGCCTCGGCCAGGTCCACCAGTTCCATGAACAGGCGGTAGACCTTGTTGGAGGCGTAGGCCGACGCCGTGTGGCGCAGGCCTTGCTCGGCCAGCTGGATGTACTTGCTGACCTCGGCGTCGCTGGCAACGCGGAAGAACATCAGCTCGATCTGGCGGTTGGGGATGAGAGTCTTTTCCTTAGGCATCGTTCACTTCCTTCGCAGTTGATTGAGGCGGCTCATCACGATAGAGGAAAGAAGGAAGCGGCGTTCTCAATAGAGAACATCCGTTCGGACATATTATATCGGGAGTGAGGGGGCCTGTCAAGGGGCAGGAGGCATCTCCGCTCTTGTCGCCAGCAGAGACCCCTCGCCAAGCCTCGGGGTGACCGTCAGGGGTTTGTTTCGCGCATGGTCGACGTTCATAAGCCGGCGTAGTGGCGCGCCCCCCTGCGCCCAAAACACCGGGGGGACCAATGGGACCCCCCCCCCCACAAACAACAAAAAGAAGAAATTTAAATGTCTAATATTCGCAAATGCGACAGCGAGCTAAATTTGGAAATAGTAAAAAGGGAAGATATTGAAAGTTATTATATATTTTTAGAAATTGAAAGGACTA
>CAZJJF010000307.1:0-5162 GCA_964546245.1 uncultured Anaerolineales bacterium | reverse complement strand
AAGATGCCGCCGATGGTCTGAATCTTGGGCGGCGCCGGGCACACCGGATAGCCGAGGATTGTCACCAATTCTTGGGCGATGGCGACACTCGCCCTGCTGCCAACATCCGCAATATTCGGTCCCCCAGGTCCCACCCCCAGGATCTCGGAACACACGACTCGATGATATTCGCGACGCATCTCGCTGATGGTCATGCTCCAACCCCCCACAGCAAGCGATGATCTAGCGCGTGGGCTTGCACAGGCCGATGATGTACTCCTCGTGCATGCGTTCCTCGATTTGCGATGCCTGCTTTCCGCCATGTCGGGTGGGCATCATCCGCTTGTTCCGATCTAGCCGGCGCGTGGCAATACCGACAAGGTCAAAACCGACCGTTTCCCCAATCTCAGCCAGGCAGTCCTGGATCTGGATGTTGTGCCCTTTGAAGGTCGAAGTTCCTACCACAATGACCGCCGCCTTACCGGGCCGCAACACGCGATACATCGTCCCCAGGAAGCGCGTCGCCTCCGAGTAGTAGCGATGCACCGCGCGAGCCTTCTTCGCGTCCTGCCGGCTCAACCCATCCACAATGGCCTGGGTTCGCTCCGGTAGCGACTCCAGAGCGAAGCCATCGGTAGCCTCGCCGCCGATGTACTCTCGCCGCCTTTGACTCAGCGCCTCCAAGGGGTAGCCGAGCCAGACGAGGGAGAATTTGTGGGCGCGCATGTAGTCAATGGCGTTGGCGGCATAGGGCGGCGATGTCACAATGAGATCTACCGACTCTTCCGGGAGAGCCAGGTACTGGGCGTCACCGTACTCGACGTGCGCATGTCCATTAAGGTGGGGCAGGCGAGCGACACTCGCCAGATTCTGTTGAAGGCGCTTGTCGAACGACGTAATGGCCGACCGGATGGGCAGCGTCTCATCCTTGTGAGGTCGCGTGTGCGCCAGATCGCGGGCCAGGGAAACGCCGCCCGACTTGGTGATGATGGTCGCCGAAAGAGTGAGCCGGAGGAAATCACGAACGGCGACTTCCTCTACCTGCTCAATTGCCTCAACAAGCGCCATGAGTTCGAGCTGGGACTCGCCAGGGAACCAGTAGTCCACGAAGACCCGGGTCTTTGGGTCAAAGCGCGCATCGAGGGTCGCCGCCAATCTAGCGCGTTCTGTAGAGGCCGACGACTGCGCCTGTCTCACGACGGTCATGCCGCACGATGCCGCCTGGTCCGTGGGAAGCGGAAAGAGTTTCACTCGGCACAGCAGCAGCGCCAAGGGATCAATGTCAAAACCGATGGCATGACGCCCGGCCAGTCCCGCTTCGAGAAGGGTAGTGCCTGAGCCGGCCATTGGATCAAGGACTGTGTCGCCTGGCTCGGTCAGCGAGAGGATGAACTTCTGAGGAAGCTGAGGGGGGAACTTGGCCGGGAAGGAATGCAGATTGTGGGTCGCGTAGCTGGTTCGCATCCCATGAAACTCGAGATCCTCCGCGAGAACGGTCAGCAATCGATCCCGAACCGGTGTGGCGGCCGGTCTGACGGGTTCAAGGTTGGGGGGAGGAAGAGGGAGGGTCAATTGGGCCATGTCACCGCCTGGGTTGTCGGCGACACTCGTCGCCCACGTGCTTGGGAACTGCATGACAATTCTATGGCGGCGGCCATTGATCGTCAATCCCGCGCTTCCCAGTGCGATGGCGAAGGGCCTATTGAGAGAAGCCGCGCGCGGCTGAGCAGCCTTTTGCTCTGGCGTGGTATAATATGCCCCACGTAAAGCTCGACGCTGGAGGCGTCTCGCATGGCCCTTGCGTTAACTCTGCACGGCTACGTGGCGTATGCCGTGCTAATCGCGATGGTGGCGCTGGCCGGGGTGAGTGGCTACTATCTCCTGACGCGCCGCCCGCCGTCGCGCGGCCTGCTCACGCTGATGTGGGTCGGCGAGGCGCTGGTGGTCGCGCAGGCGGCCCTGGGCGCGCTGCTGTGGCTACCGGGCCTGCGTGCCCCCAGCGACTTCCACTATCTCTACGGCCTGCTTGCGCCCCTCGTCATCCCTGCCTTCTTCGCCGCCGGGCGGCGCAACCCGCGCCAGTTATCCTTCTGGCTGCTGCTGGCGGCCCTGATCGTGCTGAGCATGGGGTTGCGCAGCTTTGCAACGGCCGGCCGCCCCCTCATCCCTGGCCTCTAGGAGACCCCCTATGCGCGACACAGCGACGGTCAACGGCGTGAATCTTGTCTACGACGACATTGGCCCCCGCGATACCCCCGCTGTCCTGCTTGTCCACGGTTACCCGCTGAACCGTACCATGTGGCGCATGCAGCGCGTTCCCCTGGTGGACCTCGGCTGGCGCGTCATCATCCCCGACCTGCGCGGCTTCGGCGAGAGCGAAGCCACGCCACCGCCCTACGACATGGACCTGTTCGCCGACGATCTGGCCGCCCTCCTCGACCACCTGGGCCTGGGGAAGGCCGCCCTTGTTGGCTTGAGCATGGGCGGCTACATCGCCTTCGCCTTCTGGCGGCGGCACGCGGCGCGGGTGTCGGCCCTCGTTCTGGCCGATACCCAGGCCGCGCCTGACACGGCCGAGGCGCGAGCGGCGCGCCTCAAGGCCGCGGACGAGGTGCGCGCGGGGCGGCGCGAGGCGGTCGTGGACGGAATGCTGCCGCGCCTCATCGGCTCCGCGACCCAGGCCGACAACCCGACCCTGGTCGCGGAGGTGCGCCAGATGATGTTTGCCACGCCGACCGACGGCATGCTGGGCGCGCTGGGCGCGCTGGCCGATCGCCCCGACTCGACACCCATCCTGGGGACCATCGACGTGCCGACGTTGGTCGTCTGTGGCGCGGATGACGCGATCACGCCGCCCGCTGTCCACGAGACGCTCCGTGACGGCATCGCCGGCAGCAGCCTGGTTGTCATCGCCGACGCAGGGCACATGGCGCCGCTGGAAGCGCCGGACGCCTTCAACGCCGCGCTGCGGGAGTTCCTGGCACGCGAGGCGTGAAGATTGACGACCGACCACCGACCACCGACCACCGCTGAATCTTCGACTGTCGCCCTAGCGGTAGGAGGGGTCTCTGCGGCGGCAAGAGGGGAGGCTCCTCGCTCCGCTCGGAGTGACGCTCGAACGCACCCTCGGTCGTCGCTCGTCGGTCGTCAGCCCTCGGTGGTCAAACCCCGCGCCCTGTGTTACAATATCGCCCACTGTCTGTACTCCTCGCGCCCGCGTCGCCCCAACCGCCTGAGGTCGGTGACCCCCATGTTCAATAAGGTTCTGGTTGCCAATCGCGGTGAGATTGCCGTCCGCGTCCTGCGCGGCTGCCACGAGCGCGGCCTGCGCACGGTTGCCGTCTACTCGGATGTGGACCGTACCGCGCTCCACGTGCGCTATGCCGACGAGGCCTACAATATCGGCCCCGCCCCGGCCCGCGAGTCGTACCTGCGCATCGACCGCATCCTGGACGTGGCCCGCAAATCGGGGGCGCAAGCCATCCACCCCGGCTACGGGTTCCTGGCTGAGAACGCCGACTTTGCCCAGGCGTGTCTCGATAGCGGCTTCGTCTTCATCGGCCCGACGCCCCAGGCGATTCGGGCCATGGGCGACAAGGTCGTCGCCAAGCGCAGTGTAAGGGCGGCGGGTGTCCCGCTCGTGCCCGGCACCGACAGTGACAAGGACACGACTAACGCCGACCTCATCGCCGCTGCGCCGTCGGTGGGCTTCCCGCTGCTGGTGAAAGCGGCGGCGGGCGGCGGCGGCAAAGGCATGCGGGCCGTGCGCCGCGCCGAGGACCTGCCGGATGCCATCGCCGCCGCCCGCCGCGAGGCGAAGAACGCCTTTGGCGACGACCGGGTCTACCTGGAGAAGCTGCTAGAAAATGCGCGCCATGTCGAGTTCCAGATCATGGGCGACGAGCACGGCAACGTCATCCACCTCGGCGAGCGCGAATGCTCCATCCAGCGCCGCCACCAGAAGCTGATTGAGGAAGCCCCATCGCCCGCCCTGTACGACGGGCTGCGCGAGCGTATGGGCCAGATGGCCGTCGCCGCCGCCCGCTCGGTGAACTACACCAACGCGGGCACGGTCGAGTTCCTCCTCGACCATGAGGGCCATTTCTACTTCCTGGAGATGAATACCCGCTTGCAGGTGGAGCATCCCGTCACGGAGATGGTCACCGGCGTCGACATCGTCAAGGAGCAGCTGCGCATCGCCGCCGGCCGCAAGCTCCGCTACCGCCAGGAGGACATCACCCTCAACGGCTGGGCGCTGGAATGCCGTATCACCGCCGAAGACCCCTACAACAACTTCCTGCCGTCCACCGGCACCATCGTCGCCGCCAAAGAGCCGACTGGCCCCGGCGTGCGCGTCGAGAGCGGCATCTACGAAGGCTTCGAGGTCAGCCTATACTACGACCCCATGGTCGCCAAGCTCGTCGCCTGGGGCGAGACTCGCGCCGAAGCCATCCTGCGCATGCGGCGCGCCCTCGACGAGTACCGCATCATCGGCGTCAAGACGTCCATCCCCTTCCATCGCCAGGTCATGGATAGCACGAGCTTCATCGGCGGCCAGTTCGATACTGGCTTCATCGAGAATCGCTTCCACATGATTGGCGCGGACGAGACAAAGCACGGCGAGACGGCGGCCATCGTGGCCACGATGCTGGCCCACCAGCGTCGCCAGCAGGCCTTCGCCATGATCGAGGTTGAAGCGGGGGGCGATTGGCGGATCTCGGGGCGGCAACGCGCCGTCAACCGCTGGTAGGCGAGGGAGGCGAGTATGAAATATCTGGCGGACCTGGGCGCAACCAGCTACACCATTGACATCGACCACCCCGGCGAGGTGGTCGTCGACGGCGTGCCCCACGTCGTCAGCCTGGAGACGGTCAATCGCGGCACAACCTTCTCCATCCTCATTGATGACAAGTCCTACGAAGCCTATGTCGAGCGGCGCGACGGCATGTACTACGTGGAGATTGGCAGCGAGCGCCACGCCATTGCGGTCGAGGACGAGCGGCTGGCCAGGCTGAAGCGGATGATCAGCACCGATGGCGACGCCAGTGGCGAGGTCATCGTCAAAGCGCCGATGCCGGGGCTGGTGGTCGCGGTGCGCGTCGAGGTGGGCGATACCGTGGAGCCGGGGCAGGGTGTGGCGATTCTCGAGGCGATGAAGATGGAGAACGAGTTGAAAGCGCCGC
>CAZJJF010000306.1:0-5196 GCA_964546245.1 uncultured Anaerolineales bacterium | reverse complement strand
TGTATCCGGGCCGACGAAGCCGTCGGCGGGCAACTGGCGGCTGCGCTGGAAGTCGCGCACGGCGTCGCGGACTTGCTGGCTCATCACGCCATCCAGGGACAGTTGCAGGTTCATGACCTGGTTGAGGGACGCCTGCAGCCAGCGCGTGTACTCCGCGCCGGATGACGGCCCTGCGCCGACGCCTAGGGGCCACGGCCCCCCCACCGGATAGGGATAAGGGTAGGGGTGGGGGCGCGGGCGCGGGCGGCGCGGCGGATAGGGAGGGAAGGGGCGCCGCTGACCGCCGGCCGGAGGGCGCGGCGCGAGAGGGCGCGATGTCGCGCGATAGGCCGACGGGGTGCGCGAGGGGACGCCGAAGCGGGGCGCTCCGCGATAGGCCGACGCAGAGCGCGCTGCGCCCCGATGCGACGGCGAGCGACCTGGCGCAAAGCGCATCCGATACTCCTGTTCCATCTCTTCCTCGGAGCGCCAACTATCTTCAGCCTCGTATTCAAACGCTTCGCTAGGCAAAGCGGTCATATCTATCTCCTCTCGCGCCGTGTACGTAGGGATCGCCCCTCTACGCCCGGCGCTCACGCGACCCGCACGGGGTCGAAGTCACTCGTCACCTCAGCCCGGCTCTTCGGGCGGGGCCACCAGCGGCTCCAGCGTCGCCGCCAGGGCGGTCACGGCTTGCGCGATAGCCTCGCGCCGGTGGCGGGCTGTCAGCACCCACGTCAGGTGGGCGTCGTGGGCGTTGCCGCCGCGTAGCAGAGCTTGCACGCCGGCGGCCAGCAGGCGTTGGTGTACTGCCTGTGCCGTTGCGGTCGGCAGGGATGGCAGACTCTGTACGGGAAACAACCCCCCTGTCGAGCGCAGGCCCCTGTCGGCGAGCCGTTGACGGAACAGAGTCACGCGCTCGACGAGGCGCTGGCGAGCCGTGTCGCCTACTTGGTCGTTCAGGTCGAGGGCGTGGCGCGCGGCGTGGATGTGGGCGACCGATGGCGGGCTGCAGTGGACGCGGGTCTGGCTGGCAGCCTTGAACTGCTCGACCATCTCCGCGCTCCCCGACAGGCCTGCGACCGGGACGCCCAGCGCCTTCGCCAGGGAGGCGACGACGACGATATCCGGCCCGCGGATGCCTCCGTGGCGGAGCGAGCCGCCGCCCCCGTGCCCGTAGGGCGCGCCCTGCGTCGGCGTCTCGCCCAGGACGCCCAATGCCTGGGTGTCGTCGAGAACGAGCAGCCCGCCGCGCGGTCGAATCTGGCCCAGGTAGTCGCGTAGCGGCATACTTGCCCCGCAGCAGACGCAGACGCCGTCGGTGAGAACGATGGGGCGTCGGCGTGGCTCCGCCTCCACCAGTTGGCGCAGAGCGGCGGCATCGCGATGTGGGAAGTGGCGCACCGGCACACCGCGCACGGCGGCCTGGAGCGTGGCCCAGCGGGCGATGGGATAGGCGCCCGCGTCGACGTAGATAGCCGTGCCATCGCGGCCCAACCAGCCGAGAACATCCCAGAAGACATGTAGTGTCGAGGTTCCCAGCACCGCCGTCTCGCAGCCCTGGAGCCGCGCCAACCGCGCTGCCACGTGGTCCGCGCCTGGCGGATCGGCCAGAGCAGCAGGCGCTCCCGTGGTCAGTCGCGGCCATGGCGGGAACGCCGGGGTGGCATGCCAGAAGCCGAGGTACAGCGCGGAGGTGAAGTCGAGCACGGCGGCATCTCCCAAGAACTCATGCGTATCGATTGTCATGCCGAGAACACCATCGACTGTCATGCCGACGGCAGGAGGCATCTCCGCTGTTGTCGCCGCAGAGACCCCTCGTCCCTCGGGGTGACGGTCGAGCGTCGTCTACGACGTGCGCGCGTCGCGGCGCGTGCGGAACTGCGACGTCGTCGGGGCGGGCGGTGGCAGCGCGGCTGCCGCCGGCCCGCTGCCGTTGGCGCGCATCAGTAGCGTGGAGGGCTGCATGGCAATCAGGTTGCGCTGCTGCGGGCGGGTGGCGTCGGCAGTCAGATCGACGCCGGTCACGATGCGATAGGCGTGGATGTAGGACTGAATCTGAGAGCGCCAGTAGCGCGCCCACACCTTCGCCTGGTCGCGGGTGGCGTCGTTCCACTCGCCGAAGCGAACGGTCAGCAGAATCTGCTCCCCGAAGCGGGCCAGGTCGCGGAAGTGCATCACGTTGGCGCCCGGCCAGCCCTGCAGCCGCTTCATGGCGTCCACGCGGTCCATCCACGGTTCAGGGTAGTCAACCATGATGCGTGTCGGCAGCGCCTCGCGGAACTCCGGCCGCGCCAGCAGCCACTGCTGCATCAGCATCTCGACGCGAGCGGTGGAGGGCAGGTCGCCCCACTGGTTGTGCTGGCCCTCGGTCAGTTGCAGATGCAGGTCGCGCAGGGCGATCAGGATGGGGAAGGCATCGGCTACGACCGTTGTGTCGTCGTCCTGGCGGTAGAACTGGGTGCACAGGTACAGCAGGCTGTGGAAGGACTCCAGGAACTTGCTGCGGCTGTCGGCGGTGCGCAGGGGCGGCACGGCCTTGCCTTCCAGGGTCAGACCGTAGTGGTGGTCGTACTCGTAGGCGCGACGGATAACCGTCAGGCGGTGCTGCTCGTCCTGAATATAGCCCCACAGCAGGTTGTTGAGGGGCCGCAGCGGATCCAACTCCATGTTAGCCAGCGGGTCGCGGTCGGCGGGGCCGCGGATGTTCTGGAAGCGGCGGCTGATGGTGTTCATCGTCTGCACGAGCAGGGCCTGCTCGTGCCAGTACGACCAGATCAGCTCCAGCAGGCAGGGCGCCCGCAATTTCTCGGTGAGGATGCCATAGCAGCGCTCTTCCTGGTCTTCATCGTTACGGCGGAAGATGGCCGACTTGAGGGGGACGTCCGACAGCTTGCGGCGGATGACAGCCAGGTAAGGCAGCACCCGGGAGGTCGTCCCATTGACCTGCTCCAGGTAGAGGTCGAACCAGCGCTGGCTCAGCTGGAGCTGGTTAACGGTGATGTCGCGCTCCTCCGCTGGCTGCACGAAGCGAGGGTCGTTCAGCAACGCCGTGAAGGCATCTTCGTCGGTGAAGGGTACGATGCCGCAGCCGGCGCTGACGAAGGCTTCGGTGGCGACCTTCAGGAGGCGGTAGGCGTCGGTGTCGGTGAAGGGTAGGAAGCGCCGCTGGCGGAGATTGTGACGCACCCGCTTGACAAGTTCGGCGTCCTCCGGGGAGGTCAGGGTCTGCGGGGGCAGCGTTGCTCCGCACAGAAGAAAGTCCATGAAGTCGAAGTAGTTGTTGAACGACAACCAGTCTGTGCTGTACTCGATGGTCAGCCACAGCGGCAGGTCGGGCGTGGCGGCGACGGTGGAGCGCCTCAGACCCGTCGAGAGGGTGCTGGGCTGTCGCCGTCCGCCGCCCCCCTGGCCCACGATGTCCTGCTCGCTGAAGACGCGGCGCACCGCCCCCAATTCGGGGGATTGTTCGCCGGGTAGATCAACGACGCGGGTGGTGCGCGTCTCCTCGGTGACGCGCGCCGTCGCGCCGGTCTCCAGGTCCGTGATATCGGTCTCGATCACCTCATCCACAGCCTCCACCACATCGCCTTCCTCATTCTCGCTAGCGACGGCCTTGACCGTCCTGCGTCGTCGTGACTCGGTCATGGAAACCTCCTTGGTACAAAGCTAAATCATGGGCTGTCCCGCGCAGATGATGGAAGTGTCGAGGCTGCTCTGCATCGCCCAGTCGGTCAGCAGGTCGGCAGTGATGCGACTCTCGCGCTCCGGGGTGATTCGCCCGTCGGCCTTGGCCTGGCCGATAGCGGCGAATACCAGGGACGGCGGCGCCGCCTGCATCTTCAACCGCGAACCGCGCCAACTCTCGAACACGGCCCGCAGGCGGGCCGGCGTTCGGTCTGGGGTAGCCAGCGCCTCCTTGAGAGAGACACCTCGCAGTGAGCGCGGACGGTGGTGAACTACCAGTGAGACGAAGGCTGGGATGGCCTGCTCCAGCGTGCTCAGCAGGGCCAGCTTGGCCGGCGCCAGGCGCTGCCTCGGGTAGAGAGCCTCCCAGATGTCGGCGGCGGCCTGCCACTGGGGGTCAGGGTATAGGGCGTCGCCCAGGGCCGCGCTCAGCTTCACCCGAATCCACGGGATGGGATGCGGATCGTCCAGGCTGACGCGGAAGACGAAGGGCGCGGGCAGACTCACGACACCCATCAGCCCCATCGTCCCGGCGATGCCCACGCGAGCCACCGACCACAGATCAGACAGAATCTCCGAGAGCCAGCTCTCCCAGAACCGCCAGACGAGCCGCTCACGGGGGCCGCTGCGCTGCATTCCCTGGAGCGTCGGCCGCAGCGATGGGACCAGACTCAGTAGATCTGACCCCTGGTGGCCGACCTCGTGAACCAGCGACGAGGCGATACCGCTGCCCACCATGCGCTCGCGGGGAACCTGGATGATGGCGACGGGGTTCTCGCCGCCGCCCGGCAGCCGTGTGCGCGCGCGACGTATGGCGGCTCCGTGGCCGCGCTGCAGGTAGCACACCACCGGCGGCGGGTTGTAGTAGCCGCCCGGCAGGTCAAGGGCGTCGGCGGCGACCACGTCCAGCCCCGACAGCCACACACCGTTGTCGCGCTCGCTACGCTGAGTGATGACATCGGCGAAGATGTCGAACTGGGACAGGATATCGTTGAAGCGGAGCCGCAGTAGGGCGTAGCGGCGCTGCGCCTCAGTCACGGGCAGGCTCGCTGCCTCCGGGCTGTGTAACCAGGCCAGGAAGTCCTGCGCCAGCCGTCGTAGGGTCTGGCGGCCGTGGGCCAGGTAGCCCTCGATGGCCGTCTGCGCCGCGATGGAAGGCGCGGCAGCCAACACCATCGTCTCGTACAGCACGAAGGGCTTGACCCGCTCCAGCCGCGTCAGCAGCGCTCGTGTTTCGAGACTGAGCATCTGCCGGGCGCGGACGCTGGCGGAGGAGGTCGAGGAAGACTCATCCATGACGCTGCCCTCTCTGCCTGGCTACTCTTAGCGGTAGACGCCAAACAGGATGACCTGGCGGCCGCGGCGAACCCAGCGGCCCGACATGGGGCGGCGGCCGGGGGCGCGCGGACCGTAGCCAGGCTGCCCGTCCATACCGCCGGCGCCGCTGGGGCGCGGGGTCATGCCGGGCGGCGTCGCGCCCAGCAGGCCGGGCGCGTGCTGCTGCGCGGCCGACATGACGGCGCGCTGGGC
>CAZJJF010000305.1:0-5223 GCA_964546245.1 uncultured Anaerolineales bacterium | reverse complement strand
ACGGTGAGCGTATCCAGCTGGACTGTCACCAAGAAGGTGTAGTTGCTGCTCCAGGGCAATAGTCCTTGCTCGTTGATGTCACCACATTGTAGGACATCGACGACCTGCTGGATGGTCAGAGGTGTCGACTCGCGCCGGCGCTGGGGCCAACGGTCTCTGGGTTTGCGCTCTTTGGGCATCGGAGCTAGATCAACTGGGCGTGCTTGTGGCCGTTGCGGGGCGGGCAGAAATGACCGTCGGCGTTGATGGGCAGGCCGCACAGCGGGCAGGTTGGGCGACCCTGCTTGACAATATCGGCGGCGTGACGAGCGAGGGCTTCCATCTGGCCGCGACTGGCCCACATGCGCACAACATCGCCAGTGGGTTCAGAGGCGTCGGCTTCGTTTTCCATGTCTTCGAGGTCGTCTTCGTCGCCCTCCTCGCGCGTTGCGATTTCCTGGGCGACCAGAACCAGCAGGTCGTGCTCCTGGTCGTAGCCGAGGCCCATCTGCCCGACACGGAAAAGGGGCTGAAGCGGCTGTTCCAGGGACATGTTGCGGGGCAAGGGGGCGGTGGACATGGCGGGGAAATTCTGGTCGAGATGCTCGATGAGTTGCAGCACGCTCTGGGCCAGGGCGGCGACCTGCTCCTTCTCCATCAGGAGGGTGATGAGGATCGAGGCCTGGCGCGCCTGGAGGTAGAAGGTGCGCTGGCCCGGCACGCCAACGAAGCCGGTCGTGATTCGCGACACGGGGTTCATTTCGATAACGTTCGCAGCCATAGCCCGCTACTCTCCCTCTGCACTGGCCGTTGGCGCGGCGCTGCCGTTAACGCTGGCGTCGGCCGCTGATGCCGTGTCAGTTGCTGCCTCGGTCGGCGCGTCGGCCTTGCGCTCGGGCACGCGCGGCACGCTGCCGGTCTCGTTGAGTACTACCAGGCGCGGCCCGCCCTGGCCGAGATGAATCCATGTCAGGGACGCTGGCGCAATGTCGAGGCGTTGGAACAGGTCGAGGTGCAGCCCAACGTAGTGGGCGATGATAGACTTGATGACATCGCCGTGGGATACAATGGCTACCACGGCTTCAGGGTGCGCGGCGCAGATTGCCTCCACCTGGGCGACGGCGCGCGCCTGCATCTCGGCCATGGTCTCGCCGCTGGGGAAGCGGGTGACGCTGGGGTAGTGTTGCACGCCGCGCCACAACTCCTGCTTCGCCAGCTCCTTCAACTCGCCGCCCGTCCAGTCGCCGTAATGGACCTCGCCGATGCCATCCACAACGCGAATCGCCAGGCCTTTGGCGCGAGCCAGCGGCTCGGCGGTCTCGATGGCGCGATCGAGGGGGCTGCTGTACAGGGCATGTAAGGGCGTCTGGTCCAGGCGCTGGGCAAGGGCGTCGGCCTGGGCGCGGCCTTCCTCGTTGAGGTGGACGCCCGGCGTCCAGCCGGCGAGGCGACCTGTTTTGACATAATCGTTGACGGCGTGGCGGATGAGGAGTATTTCTGTCATGGCTCAATTCTAGTCGCGTCGCTGCAAACTAGCAATAGCTGGTCTTGTGCTATACTGAGCCGCATGAGCCAGCTGATCTGCCGCCCTGCCACCCCCGACGACGCCCCAGCCATCGCCGCTATCTACAACCAGGGCATCGAGGATCGCGTCGGCACGTTCGAGACGCGCCCGCGCACGCCCGATGACATCCGCACCTGGTTCGACGGCGCCCATCCCATCGTCGTTGTCGAGAACGGCGGGCATGTCGTCGCCTTCGCCTCGACATCGACGTATCGCCCCCGCGCGTGCTACGCGGGCGTCGCCGAGTTCTCGGTGTACGCCAGTCGCGACGCGCGGGGACAGGGCGCGGGCCGCCTGGCTATGCTCGCCCTCATCGATGCCGCTCAGGCGGCGGGCTACTGGAAACTGGTGTCGCGCGTCTTCGTCGAGAACGCAGCCAGCCGCGCCCTGCTGCGCTCGGTCGGCTTCCGCGAGGTCGGCGTCTACGAGCGGCACGCCCAGCTCGACGGTGTCTGGCGCGACGTGGTCATCGTGGAGCGGCTGTTATGATCCGCCAGCGCGAGGTACGGGGGGCTATACTTCCCCGCCCTATGGAGTGTCGCGTGGGGTGTGGGGCGTGTTGCATCGCCCCGTCGATTTCGTCGCTCATCCCCGGCATGCCCAACGGCAAGCCGGCCGGGGTGCGCTGCGTGCAATTGACGGCCGATAACCGCTGCGCACTGTTCGGGAAGCCGGAGCGGCCAGCGGTGTGCGTCAGGTTCATGCCGACGCCGGAAATGTGCGGCCAGTCCCGCGAGCAGGCGCTGGTCTACCTCTCAGCGCTGGAAGTCATCACAAGACCAGCATAGTCTGGCGGCCGACCAAGGACCAACAGGACAAATCCTATTGGTCCTTCGTCCTTGGTCGCACAGCTCACGTCACGGCGGCGCGCTGCTGCCACTGGGGGCGGTCCCAGGCGCGGGTGGCGAGGATGTCGCGCAGGGCGTCCAGGGCGTCCCACACATCGACGTAGCGGTTGTAGAGAGGGGCGAAGCCGAAGCGCAGGATGTCGGGGGCGCGGAAGTCGCCGATGACGCCGCGCTCGATGAGGGCCTGCATGACGGCGTAGCCCGCCGGGTGGGCCAGGCTCACCTGGGAGCCGCGCTGGGCAGGGTCGCGGGGGGTGAGCAGGCGCAGGCCGAGACCGGCGCAGCGCTCATCCACCAGGCGGATGAACAGATCGGTGAGGGCGAGGGATTTGGCGCGCAGGGCGTGGCTGTCGGCGGCGAGCAGGCCATCGACGCCCACCTCCAGCGCGCTCATGCTGAGGATGGGCGGTGTACCGCACAGGGCGCGGTCGATGCTGTCGGCGGGGCGATACTCGGCCTCGAAGGCGAAGGGGCTGGCGTGGCCGAGCCAGCCAGACAGGGGCTGGCGGAAGTGGGGCTGATGGCGGGCGGCGACATAGACGTAGGCGGGCGCGCCGGGGCCGCCGTTGAGATACTTGTAGCCGCAGCCCACGGCGAGATCGACCTGGGCGGCCGTCAGGTCCACCGGTAGCGCGCCCGCCGAGTGGGACAGGTCCCACAACATCAGCGCGCCGTGGGCATGGGCGGCCTGGGTGAGGCCGTCCATGTCGTAGCGGCGGCCGGTGCGGTAGTTGACGTGGGTGAGCATGACGACGGCGGTGTTCGTATCGATGGCAGCGGGTAGCTCGTCGATATCGACCAGACGTAGGGTGTGGCTGTCGTCAAGGAGGTGGGTCAGGCCCTGGGCGATGTAAAGGTCGGTGGGAAAGTTATCACTTGTGGAGAGGATGACATGTCGATCTGGATTGAGCTTGACGGAGGCCGACAGAACTTTGAATAGATTGACGGAAGTTGAGTCGGTCACAATGACCTCGCCTGGCTGTGCGCCGATGAGGCGGGCGATCTTGTCGCCGATGCGGCGAGGCATGTCCATCCAGCCGGCCTGCGTCCAGCCGCGGATGAGGCGCTCGCCCCACTCATGGCTGATGACTTCGGCCAGGCGGGCGACAGCGGCGGTGGGCAGCGGGCCGAGGGAGTTGCCGTCCAGATAGACGAGGCCGTCAGGGAGGTGGTAGGCGGTCCGGTGGTGGGCGAGGGGATCGGCCTGGTCGAGAGTCTCGGCATCGGCGCGCGTGGTCATGGCTGCTCCGTAGAAGTGACGTTTGATGGGCTCGATTATAGCACAGTGGGCCATCGACCACCGGCCAAGAGTATAACCGAGGCCGAGATGCTTCCTTCGTCCTTGGTCCTTCGCCCTGGGTCTTGTATAATTAGGCGTCTTGATCCAGGAGAAGAACCAATATGCGTTATCACTTGCTGACCCTCGGCTGCCCCAAGAACACCGTCGACTCGGAAGGCATGGCGGGCCTGCTCGCCGACGCGGGCTACAGGCCCACTCAGCGGCCTGACCGCGCCGACGTTCTCATCGTCAATACCTGCGGCTTCATTGGCCCTGCTCGCGACGAGTCCATCGCTACCCTGCGGGAGTTGGGTCGGCGCAAGCGTCCCCACCAGTTACTTATCGCCACCGGCTGCCTGGTTCAGCGGGCGGGCGCTGCTCTCCAGCGCGAGCTGCCTGAGGTCGATGCCATCCTCAGCACTCGCCGTTGGTACGAGATTGCCAACCTGGTGGCCCAGCTGCGCCAGGATCGCTACGGCGATATTCCCGCCGACGGCCTGGCCGCCGCGCCCGATCTGCTGCGCGCCAACATCGGCCTGACCCTCAACCGCGACGAGGTCATGCCGGCCCAGGCCATCGCTGCGCCTGTCGCCCGCCGCCCCGTGGGCACGAGCGCCTACCTCAAGATCGCCGACGGCTGCTCTGCGCCGTGCGCGTTCTGTACCATCCCCGGCATCAAAGGCCCGTGGCGTAGCAAGCCCGTTGCCGCCATCATCCAGGAGGCGGAGTCCCTGGTCCGTCAGGGCGTGCGCGAGATCATCCTTATCGCCCAGGACACGACGGCCTATGGTTACGACGTGGGGCAGCGCGACCAACTCGCCCCTCTGCTTGATACCCTGTGCGCGAGCCTGCCCACCGATATCTGGCTGCGCCTGATGTACGCCTTCCCCGGCCGCGTAACGCCGCGGCTGGTCGAGACGATGGCTCGCCACCCGCAGATTGTCCATTACCTGGATATGCCCCTACAGCACGGCGACGCCGCCACCCTGGCCCGTATGCGCCGCCCCTCGCCCAACGTCGCCGCCCGCAACATCCGCGACCTGCGCGCCGCTATGCCTGACGTCGCCCTTCGCAGCGGCTTTATCGTGGGCTACCCTGGCGAGACTGAGGCCGAGTTCCAGGGCCTGCTGGACTTCCTCGCGGAGCACGAACTGGATAAGGTGGGCGTGTTTACCTTCTGCCAGGAGGACGGCACGTCGGCGGGGTCGATGCCTGATCAAGTTCCGCAGGCCGTCAAGGAGGAGCGTCGCGACCGGGCGATGGCGATGCAGCAGGAGATCAGCCTGCGCCGCAACCGCGCCCAGGTGGGCCGCAGCCTGGACGTGCTCATCGAGGGCGTCGGCGACGGCATCAGCGTTGGCCGCACCTACCGCGACGCCCCTGAAGTCGATGGCATGGTTCTCATCCAGCAAGAGCTTGCCAGCGGCCAGCGCCTACCCGTCACCATTACCGGCGCCATGGCCTACGATTTGTTGGGGCAACCCGCCACCGTCGACCACCGACCACCGACCACCGACCACCGACGCATTGTCGCGAGCAGGTAGAACGCAAAG
>CAZJJF010000304.1:2223-5282 GCA_964546245.1 uncultured Anaerolineales bacterium | reverse complement strand
CCCAGCTTGGGATGGAAGGGCAGCACGCGCACAGTGTAGGCCAGTGAGCCGCTGGTGCGCGCCTGAAGTTCGCCACGGTATACGCTCACGTCACCATCGCGCTGCACCAGCTTGAGCGGCGTTACCTGGAGGCCGGGTAGGCTCGACAAGCCGTCGGGCTGCCAGGTCAGCGCCTCGACCAGCACATCCTCAGGGGCCAGGCTACCCAGCCGCACCCGCGCCGTGATAGGCACGCTCGCCCCCACCGTTAGCTGCCCCTCGCGGGGGGCGTCCACGGCCAGCGATACCGCGCGCCAGGTCTCGTCGAGACTGTCCTGCCAGGCGACGATCTCCTTCGCGCCACTATAGTCGTCGCGGCGCATCGCCTGGCCGTAGCTATTGGCAGGCAGATACAGTTCCAGCGCGTATTCCTTCATCATGCGCGCCGCGCTGAATTGCCAGGTCAGGCTCTTAAGGTTGTCCTTGACCATCTTGACCCAGGCGAGGGGCACACCCTCCGTCTGGTCGTAGTAAAGAGGAGCGATCTTGTGCTCTAGCGTGTCATACAGGGAGACGGAGTCGGCCTCGGCCTGCAACTCTTCGCTGGCGTACAGACGGCCATCGCCAATGGCCCAGCCATTGTGGCCGTTGTAACCCTCGGCCCACCAGCCATCCAGGACGCTCCAGTTGAGGACGCCGTTGAGGGCGGCCTTCTCGCCGCTCGTCCCGCTGGCCTCGCGGGGGCGCGTTGGGTTATTGAGCCACACGTCCGCGCCCTGCACCAGATAGCGGGCGATCTCCATATCGTAGCCTTCGAGGAACAGGATACGCCCGGCGAACTCCTCAGTCGCGGCCAGGCGGTACACGGCGCGAATGAGGGCTTTGCCCGGCTCGTCGGCCGGATGGGCTTTGCCCGCGAAAATGAATTGGACCGGCCGCCCCTCGTCGGCGAGCACCCGATACAGGCGTTGCAGGTCGCTCATGAACAGGGTGGCCCGCTTGTAGGTGGCGAAGCGGCGGGCGAAGCCGATGGTCAGGGCTTCGGGGTCCAGGAAGCGGGCGGCCTCAGCCAGCGAGCGCGGCCCCGCGCCGAGGCGTTCGCGATGACGAACGGTTTCCTGGCGAGCGCGCTCAACAAGCTTGCGCTTCAGGTCCAGGTGAATCTGCCAGAACTCGGCGTCGGGGATGGCGTCCACGTCCTGCCACAGAGCGGGGTCGTCGACACGGCGCTTCCAATCGACGCCCAGATACTTCTGGAACAGGGCGTCCATTTCCGGCGCGATCCACGTGCCGGTGTGGACGCCATTGGTAATGTGGGTGATCTCGACCTCGTCTATGGGCAGGTCGGGCCATAGCGCCTGCCACATGGCCCGCGACACGTCGCCGTGAAGCGCGCTGACGCCGTTGGCGAAGCTCGACAGGCGCAGCGCCAGCACGGTCATGCTGAACGTCGCCCCCCAGGGCTGCTCGTGGTAGCCCAGGCCTAGAAATTCGTCGCGGTCGACACCGAGGGACGGCCAGTAGGCATGGAAGAAACGCTCCATGAGGTCGAAGCTGAAAGCCTCGTTGCCCGCCGCCACCGGCGTGTGGGTTGTGAAGACGGTATCGGCAGCGACGACCTGCTGCGCCTCCTCGAAAGTCAGTCCCCCGCCCTCCACCAGCTCGCGGATGCGCTCCAGGCCCAGGAAGGCGGAGTGACCCTCGTTCATGTGCCACACCGTGGGATGGATGCCCAGGGCGCGCAACGTACGCACGCCCCCTACGCCCAGTACAACCTCCTGCGCCAGGCGCATGGCGTGGTCGCCCACGTAGAGCTTCGCGCCCAGGTCGCGGTCGGCGGGGCGGTTGATGTCCACATCGGTGTCCATCAGGTACAGGGAGACGCGCCCGACCTGGAATTGCCATACTTTGGCATATACGCGCCGGCCGGGCAGGTCAACGTGAATCATGACCTCCTGGCCGTCGGGCGTGAGAGCGGGCGTGGCGGGGACTTCCGAGAAGTGCATCTTCTCGTAGATGGCCTCCTGCGTGCCGTCCTGGGTGATGCGCTGGATGAAATAGCCCTGGGGGTAGAGGAAGCCGACGCCGATGAAGGGCAGGCCCAGGTCGCTGGCCTCCTTGCACTGGTCGCCAGACAGGATACCCAGGCCGCCGGAGTAAATGGGCAGGGATTCGTGGAGGCCGAACTCCGGCGAGAAGTATGCTACCACCATGTCGTCCTGGTCGGGGTGCGTCTGCCGGAACCAGGTATCGTCGGCGGCCATGTAGTGGGCCAGGTCGGCCATAACCGCATCGTAGCGGGCCAGATAGTCGGGATCAGCGGCGGCGCGGTCGAGGGGTTGGGACTGAACACGGCTGAGGAAGCGGACGGGGTTGTGGCGCACAGCGTCCCACAGGGCGGGGTCAATGTCGCTGTAGAGATGCTGGGCCTCGGCGTGCCACATCCACCAGAGATTGTAGGCCAGCATGTGTAGCCCGCGAATGCGCTCCGGCATCACAGGCAGAACCGAGAAATGACCGAAGGACTGCATACAGAAGATACCTCTTGCGAACGATGAATACGCGAGACGTGGCGACGCGCCAGGGGGCGTCACTACCTGCGTGGCCCTATTCTAGCCGAAACCGGGCCACCATGCCAGTGACGTGGGGCTGGTCGGTGGGTGACGCAACAGGCGCATCATCGGCCAGCGGGGGCGAGAGCATGCGACCAAACTGACCTTCGAGGCGCGCGATGGATCGCCATAGACTGGCAAGCCTGATGTCGCCGATGCGGTAGGCGGCGCTATACGCGGGGTAACAATTCGAGCGCCAGCATGTCGTCGCGCAGACACGTCGCGTGCCTCGTCAGTGCGTTACTCCCACCCCTGGTATGGGCGCGCTCGGCCTCGCGGACGTGCCAGGGCAACGAATGGCACTCCATCGTCACGCGAATTAGCCTCAATTCTCGAAGCGCCTCGCCGAGGTCCATCGCAATGGGGCACAATTGGCGCAATCTATCAAGATAGACCTTGAATAGTTCAACCTCAGCCCGACCTGTGTACACCGATAAGGGGTAAAGGACGCTGGCAATGTCGGTGAAT
>CAZJJF010000304.1:0-2213 GCA_964546245.1 uncultured Anaerolineales bacterium | reverse complement strand
ACCAACCGCCGGGTAGCGTCGGGCTGCGTCCAGCCTACTTGCTGGAAATAGAACTCGCCGTGATTGACGGCGAGCGGCATGGATCGGGAAGCCGTTTGTGCCATCTGGTAGGCATCAAACCAGCGCGGGGCATCCATCGTGACAGGTAGCGTTGTATCGCGTGACATCTTGGTAAGCGCGTCCAAAACAGTTTTGTCGAACGCGGCGCGGGATTCAACCTGCGGATCCTCGGGCGACTCGTTGAAGAGATCGGGCGGCTGCGGAAGAGAATTCAACTCCGCCACGAGGTGCAGCAAGCTGTTCACCTCGTTCGCGTCACGGAAGTCGATCCCGATGGTCGGCAGGAATTCAAGGATGATGGTCTCGCTTCCGCCTCTGTGAATGGCGGCGAGGAGGCGCGGGGTTGGGAGATCATGGGAAGCCAGGTATTGATATTTCTGTGCTTCGGCCTTCTCGAGGTCTACGGTGTGCTTGATGAAGACCGTTTCCGACCGAAATCTATCTCGTCTGCTCGGATAGCGCAGTGTGAGGATACAGGAGTTGGCGCCGCCGTTCAGTCCCTGCTTTTCGTACGCTGCGAAGGCCTGCGCCTGAGCGCCCCCTCGCTCCGCGAAGTCAGGCAGGAACGGCCGGAGATCATCCCAAGTCAGACCATACGGCAGCGCGCAGCGACGTGGCGCCTTTGCCAGCGGGGAGAGGTTAGCCGGCAAATACGGATTCATGCGGGTGAATCGCTTTGGTTCTGCTCATGGGCGTCCCTCCCGCGACAGTCAGGGCGGGAGGTTGACCGCCAGCTGCTGCCAGGGCCCTGCCTGCGTGGCCGTCAGCCACGAGAACCAGAGTCTGGCGTCCGTGCCACAGGCAAACACGTAACTCCGACCTTGTGAGCACAGCGCCGCGGGGTCGGATACCAGCACACCGCCCAGGGATCGCCACGCCTGCCAGTCGGGGCCGTCGCGCCGGCAGTGCCACATAGCATTGTCAGAGCCGCGAGCGAACAGGTCTATAACGTAGTTGACCGGGTCGGGGCTGCACACCGCCGGGGCCGATGTCCAGCAACCTGCGACGCGCTCCCAGGGGAACAGGTTGCCAGCCGTGTCCAGGGCCATGTGATAGAGCGCGTCATCGGCGCCGCGCACGAAGACCGTCACCAGGCCTCGCATAGCCAGGGCAGCCGGGTCCGAGGTCAGAGCGCCGCCCAGAGACTTCCAGTTCTCCCAGCTTGAGCCATTGAAGCGTGTATACCACAGGGCCTTGTCGCGTCCCCGGGCGAAGACAAACATTTGGTTGGGAGCCAGTGCGCAGGCGCTGGGGCTGGATGTGAATTCGCCGCCCATGCTTTGCCAGTTCGCCGCTGTGACACCCGTGGAGGTCAGTTCGACACGGGTGAACCAGATGGCCTCGTCGGTACCGCGAGCAAAGACGTAGATCACGCCTGGGCTGGCAGCGACGACGGCCGGGTCGGAGTTGAAGACACCATGTAGACTGTGCCAGGCGATGGACGGCAGCGCCTGGAACCACTTGTAGTAGATGGCATCGTCGTGACCGCGGATGAAGATATCCCACTGCGGGGAGAGGGGGTCCGAGGCGCACACCGCCGGACCGGGCACTTCCCACGTGACGGTGTAGACACCTTTGAATCGGCCCTGCTGGCCGGTCGAGCCGCTGTGCCGTACCCCAACCTGCACCTCCACGTGATCACGCATGTTCAGGGCAAAGTGCTTCCACACGCTGGATGGATCAGTGAAGCGACTATCGACCAGTTCCTGAATCTCGCGCACTTTCAGCGCCTGGGCCTGCTTGTTCCCCACTGAGGAGATCTGAAAGGCCGGGTAGTACCTGTCGGCGTCGGGATAGATGTGGATTCCGGTATCTACCAGACTATCCTGGTTGGATGGAGCCGTGCAGACCGCCATCAAGACGGCGGTCTTGCGCTGGCCAGGCAGCGGAGCGCCCACTCGCACGATCCAATCGATAGGGTGCATCTCGAGCCAGCCCGCGTGGCCTCGGGTTGGGCCGCGATTCCAGAAATGGAGCTCGACGTCACCCTCGTGGTCGCCATCCTGCCAGAGCGTGCCTTTGACGAGCACGTAGTCGCCGCGCTGAAGGTTGTCCGGGCCGTCATCGGGGTTCTCCGGGCTGTAGGGCCAGAAGGTTCCAAACCGACTGTCCATGCTGCAATAGTTTCTCGCGATCCAGCCCGCCGGCGCGGG
>CAZJJF010000303.1:0-5283 GCA_964546245.1 uncultured Anaerolineales bacterium | reverse complement strand
CGTGGCGCGCATGCGCAATAACAACGAGAACCCGATGAGCGCGCTCAATCGCGGCTTCTACGTATGCGTGGTGCTGTCGGTGCTGGCCCTGGGCTTCACCTGCTGGGCGATGCTCGGCTCGCAGTGGCTGTGGTTCTTCGGCTGCGGCATTGTCGGCCTGGTGACGGCGATAGCTTTCGTCTATATCACCCAATACTACACAGCCGGTGAGTATCGCCCCGTCAAGATGATTGCCTCGGCGTCGGAGACAGGCCCCGCGACCAATATCATCGCTGGTCTGTCGGTCGGCCTCGAGTCGACGGGCATGCCGGTCATCGCCATCTCGGCCGCCTTGCTCAGCGCGGCCTGGCTGGGTGGACAGGCCGCCCCCGCCCTGGGGGTCGAAGTCCACGTCTCGGCTATCTACGGTACGGCTGTGGCGACGATGGGCATGCTGATGATGGCCGCCTACATTCTGGCGATGGATACGTTTGGCCCCATCGCTGACAACGCAGGCGGCATCGTCGAGATGAGTGACGCGCCCGCAGAGGTTCGCGAGGGCACCGATGCGCTGGACTCGGCGGGTAACACCACCAAGGCCCTGACTAAGGGCTACGCCATCGGCTAGGCGGCGCTGGCCGCCTTCCTGCTCTTCTCGGCCTACATCGACAAGGTGCGCCTGGCGCAGGCGATCAATGGTGTGCCCGAAATCGCGTGGCTGAAGTCGATCGATATCGGTAATGTGCCGGTCTTCGTCGGCGGCTTGATTGGGGCGTGCCTTATCTTTGTCTTCTCCGCCCTGGCCATCCGCGCCGTGGGTAAGGCGGCCGAGAAGATGATCGCTGAGGTACGCCGCCAGTTCCGCGAGAATCCCGGTATCATGGCCGGTACCGCTCGCCCCGACTACAGCCAGGCGGTGGATATCAGCACCCAGGCCGCCCTGCGCGAGATGATTCTGCCCGGCCTGCTGGCCGTCGGTGTGCCTATCATCGTGGGTGTGGTGTTGAAGTATGAGGCCGTCGCCGCCCTGCTCATGGTCGGTACGATGGTCGGCGTGCTGCTCGCCACCAACATGAACAACGGCGGCGGCGCGTGGGACAACGCCAAGAAGTTCATCGAGGCGGGTAAGTTCAGCGACCAAAGCGGTCAGGTGATGCGCAAGGGCAGCTCTGCCCACGCCGCGGCGGTGGTGGGTGATACGGTTGGCGACCCGTACAAGGACACCGCCGGCCCGTCCATCCACGTGCTCATCAAGCTGCTGGCGACGCTGACGCTGGTGCTCGCGCCCCTGTTCCTGTAGTCCATTCCCGACTCTGCAAGGTCCAGGCCGCCGGGAAACCGGCGGCCTGGCTATTGTGGCTGGCGGCGCAGCTTGACATATGGCCGCTAGGAGACCAAGATTCATTTATTAGTGCGCCAGGCGCGTCGGGAGGCACAGAGCATGTCACGTCGAAAAGTAACGGCAGTCAATGGTTCAGCCGCTATCCTCCTCTCCACGGATCTTCTCACGGCGCTGGGCGTTGGTGTTGGGGACGAAGTTGATGTCGTCGTCGTTGACGGCGTCCTCGTCGTTCGCTCCCTGGATGAGGCTGCGCGAGCCTCCACCGTTGAGGCAGTCGCGGAAGCTATGTTCCAGCGTCGCCGCACCGTGTATCAGGAACTGGCCCGGGGTAGGAACGAGACCTAGCCTTGCTCTTCTTGCACAAGTCCGAGGTAAATTTGGCTCCATAGCCAATTGGTTGGCCTGTTTGGCGGCAGTCACGGACTTCGCGATGAGGGGGCGTTGGAGGCAGCGTTACTGGCCGCTGAGAATCGCGCTTTCTACGAGGATGCGGACCTCATCACTTGCGCAGCGGTATATGCTTATCATCTCACCCAGGCTCACGCCTTTATCGATGGGAACAAGCGGGTTGCAGCCGCCGCGACAGAGCTTTTCCTCGAACTGAATGGCGAACTCCTCGAAGCAAGCGACGAGGCGCTTGTCGCGTTGTTCATGGGAATAGCCGCAGGCAGGCTCACTCGCGGTGATGTTGAGGCCCATTTGGGAGTCTGGACCAGGCCCAAACAATAGGCGGAGCCTCCACTCTATGGCCGGGCGGCTGTGTGCTGCCCGGTTGTGCTTTCAGAAGCGATGTGTGCCCCATGAGAATACACGAGAAACCAGCATGCAAGAGCCTACATTCTGTCCCCAGTGCGGCGCGACTTTGGGAGCCCGGTTGGATGGCGACCGCGTGCGCCCAACGTGCCCTGCCTGCGGTTGGGTCTACTATGCCCATTGGAAAGTCGCCTCGGCCGCCGTCGTCGTCCAGGGTGGCGAGGTGTTGTTGGTGCGCCGCGCGCGCGCGCCGTATGCGGGGGCGTGGGGGCTGCCGGCGGGTTTCGTTGAGGCTGACGAGACGCCGGACGCGGCGGCGGCGCGCGAGGTGGCCGAGGAAACCGGCCTGACGGTCGCCGTGGGGCCGCTGCTGGGCGTCTACCCGTACACCGACGATGCGCGCGGCGCGGGGCTGCTGTTCACCTACCTGGCGCGGCCGGTGGGCGGTGGGCTACAGGCGGGTAGTGAGGGGGAGCCACGCTGGTGGCCGCTGGCCGCCCTGCCCGACGCTCTGGTGGGCGCGGGGCAGAGGGACGCGCTGCTGGCCTGGCAGCGGGCGGCGGCGGCGCGGGGGGCGGCGGTGCGCTACTGTAGCCGCTGCGGGTCGCCGGTGGCGATGCGCGCGTTGTTCGGGCGGCTGCGGCCCCAATGTCCTGCCTGTGGCCTGATTCAGTTTCGCGAGCCGAAAACGGCGACGGGGGTGCTCATCACTGAGGGGGGGCGCGCGCTGCTGGCGCGGCGCGCCCACAACCCTGGCCGCGGCCTGTGGTACATTCCGTCGGGCTACGCCGACTGGGACGAGCGTGTCGACGCGGCGGCGGTGCGCGAGGTTCAGGAGGAGACGGGGCTGGAAGTGGTCATCGACGGGCTGTTCGGTGTCTTCCCCTTCGGCGACGCCGAGAGCGGCTGCGGGACGTTCGTGCTATATCGCGGCCACGCCGTGGGCGGCGCGCTCCAGCCTGACCATGAAGTCAGCGAGCTGGCTTACTTCGGCCCTGACGAGTTGCCTCCCCTGGCCTTCGAGACAAGCGCGGCGGCCCTGGAAGAGTGGAGAAGAGAGATTGGAGACTAGGGATTGGGGATTGGAGATGGGTCGTTCGTCCTTGGTCCTTGGTCCTTGGTCGTGTCACCACGCCGTCCAGCCGCCGTCCACGAGGAGAACGTGGCCGGTGACCATGTTGGCGGCGGGCGAAGCGAGGAAGACGACCGCGCCTACCACGTCGGCGGGTTCCCCGATGCGGCGGATAGGGGTGCGGTCGATCACCAGGTCGTGGAAGGCGGCGTCCTCGAACATAGGCGCGGTCAGGGGGGTCAGGATGAAGGCGGGGGCGACGGCGTTGACGTTGATGCCGTGGGGCGACCACTCGACGGCCAGGACGCGGGTGAGGTTCGCCAGTCCGGCCTTGGCCGAGCAATAGGCGGCGCGGTAGTAGAAGCCGACCTGGCCCATGATGGACGTGATGTTGATGATTCTTCCACCCTGGCCGCGCGCGATCATGTGCTTGCCGACAGCCTGGGCGACGAAGAAGGCCCCCTTGAGATCGGTGTCCAGCACACGGTCCCACTGCTCCTCGGTGACATCGACGGCCCAGCGCGGCACGTTGAGACCGGCGTTGTTGACCAGAATGTCGATGTGCCCCCACTCGGCCAGCACGCGGTCGATCAGGGCCGTGACGGTAGCCAGTTGCGTCACGTCCAGCGGCAGCGCGAGGGCGCGGCGGCCCTGGCTCTCTATCAGCCGCGCCGTCTCGGCCGCCAGCGCCTCCTTGCCCGGCAACTCGGTGACAACCACATCCGCGCCATAGGCGGCCAGCCCCTGGGCGAAGGCCTGCCCCAGGCCGCTGCCAGCGCCCGTGACGAGGGCCACCTGGCCGTCGAGGCGGAAGGTGGGGATGACAGAGGGTGTCGAGGTCATGGCGCGCTCCGATCCAATAGGATGACGTGAACCTCGCCGGGGCCGTGGACGCCGACGGATAGGGTTTGCTCAATGTCGCCGGTGCGACTCGGCCCACTGATGAAGGTGACGCCACTGACGTCCAGGTGGCCGGTGTGGAGATGGTCGGCCTTGAAGTGGCCCACAAAGTCGGCCAGGCTGGGCAGCAACGAGTTCGGGTCGAGGACGGCCACGTGGACAGGCGGCAGGAGGGTCGCCGCGCGCGGGTTGTGCGACCCGGCGACCATGACCAGCGTGCCGGTGTCGGCGATGGCATAGTCCGCGCCACTGACCACCATGTCCGCCTGGGCCATGACGGCGCGCTGGGCGTCGCGTTGGGCGCGGGTAGGCGTCTCGCCCGAGGGGAAGCCGACGACCGTGACCTGAGCGCCCGAAGCGGGTAGGGCGGGCAGGACGGCGATAACCTCAGGGTGGCGGGTGACCACGATGGAGTGGGCCTCGCGGTTGCGGGCAATCTCGACCACCTGGGCGGCTACCTCCGTGCTGGAGGCGGCGCGGTGCAACTGTCCACCGACCGCTTGAAAGGCCTCTGCGAACTGCTCGATCAGGTTAGCGGTCGCCGCCGCTACGGACAAGGCCCCCCCGTTTACATCGCCGTTGGGCGGCGTGTGGGGCGCGACGGTCGGCGGCCGCCCTGAGCGCAGGGCGACGCGCACGCGGTTCAGAAAGGCTTCACGGCTCACGGCTCGCCTCCTGGGGTGGCGTCGACTCGGCGGCCAGGTCGTCCCAGCGGGTATGGAAGGGCCGGGCCGAGGGCAGCGGGAAGTCGCGATGGGCGGTCCAGTTTCCTAGCACCGGCAGGGGAGCCTGATCGATGCGCTCGCCATGGGCGAAGGGTTTGAGAGCCAGACGGCCCAGCCCGGCCAGCCGATATAGGGCGGGAGACTGCGCGCCCAGGCGGTACAGGCGGAAGGTGAGGCGCTCGGTCCACGGGCGCAAGGGCGGCTGGGGCGTTGGCGACGCCGACCCGGCGGGGGGGCCACCCTGGGTAGCGGCGTTGAAGTTGAACTGGGGGTCGCCCTCGGCCTCCAGGCGGCGCAGGTCGATGAGCATGCGCGGCAGGTCGATCATCATCGGGCAGGCGTCGAGGCACGCGCCGCACAGGCTGGACGCATGGGGCAACTCGGGGAAGCGGTCGAGGCCGAACAGTAGCGGGGTGATGACCGCGCCGATGGGGCCGGAGTAGACACCGCCATAGGCGTGGCCGCCGATCTCACGGTAGACGGGGCAGGCGTTGAGGCACGCGCCGCAACGG
>CAZJJF010000302.1:0-5283 GCA_964546245.1 uncultured Anaerolineales bacterium | reverse complement strand
TACCCGCAGTGAACTGAGGGGTGGCCGATGGCAAGTTCAAGGACAGGTGTGAACGCGCGCGGGATGCAACTATCCCGCGCGACTCAGTGATACGCACTTGTCCCGCCGACGGCCAGGCTTCGACCCATCTGACTTGCACCCTGCTGCCCCCCGCGCTACACTTGACTCTGGCCCTGACGCCGGGAGGACGGATGCCCGAGTTGCTTGACTTCACGACCCGCCACGCTGAGGCAATGATCGACCTGCTGCGGGACCTTGCCGAGCAAGAGTCGCCCACCGCCCACACCGCCGACGAGAAAGCCGCCTGCGACCGCCTGGCGACCTACCTGACGGGTGTCTTCGCCTCCCACGGCGCTCACGTCGAGCGCATCCCCCAAACGATACGTGGCGACCATCTCATTGCCCGCTGGGGCAGCGGCGACCGCCCCACCCTCATTCTTGCCCATTACGACACGGTCTGGCCTCTGGGTACGTTGGCCTCGATGCCTGTCTACAGCGTGGACGGCCGACTCCACGGCCCTGGTGTCTTTGACATGAAGGGCGGCCTCGTCCTCAGCCTGTACGCCGTCCGTGCGCTGCGCGAGCTGGGCCGTCTACATGGCCCGGTAACGCTGCTGGTCAACAGCGATGAAGAGGTTGGCAGCCTGACCAGCCGCGCCCTTATCGAGGCCGAGGCCCGCCGCTCACGCGCCGCCCTCGTCGTAGAGCCGGCTCAACCACCCAACGCCGCCCTCAAGACGAGCCGCAAGGGCGTCGGCCGCTTCCAGGTCAAGGTCATCGGCAAGCCCGCCCACAGCGGCTGGGTCGCCGAACAGGGCGCGAGCGCCATTGAGGAACTCGCTCACCAGATCGTCGACCTATACGCCCTGGCCGACATCCAGCGTGGCACGACTATCAACGTCGGCGTCATCCGCGGCGGCACCCGCGCCAACGTCGTCGCTGCCGAGGCTGCCGCCGATGTCGACGTCCGGGTGACGAGCCATGCCGAGGCCGAACGCCTCACCCAGTCCATCCTGAGCCGCCAGCCCCACAACAAGGAGACCCGCCTGGAAATAAGCGGCGGTCTCAACCGCCCCCCAATGGAACGCACGCCGGGTACGGCCGCTCTGTACGCCATTGCGCAGCGTATCGGCGCGGGACTGGGCATCGCTCTCGCCGAGAGCGGCAGCGGCGGCGGCAGCGATGGCAACTTCACCTCCGCCATTGGCGTGCCAACCCTGGACGGCCTGGGCGTCATAGGCGCGGGCGCCCACGGCCACGATGAGCACGTTCTGCTATCCGGCATGGCCTCCCGCGCCGCGTTGTTGGCTGGCATTATCGAGGCGGTCAGCGCGGGTGAGGCGGGCATAACATGAGTTGGTTGAATCGCCTGAGGGGCCGCAGGATCGAGCCTAGCATCGAGGTGCAGGTCGTTCTCGGCCAACTCACCGCGTGGCTCGACACACCGACTGTAGGCTATGAGAAGCGAGTGGGCAAAGTTATGGAGGATCTGGCGAAGGCATGGGGCGTGCCTATCCGCGAGGAGTCAGCTAAGGGCGTGGTACGCTTCTTCACCGAGCGACTGGGCCAGCTCCAGGCAGGCACAAACGGCCTGGTTCTGGAAGTCGATCACGATACGGCCTGGTGGGACACCCCGTCCGGCCACGTCTTCAGCGTCCAGGCGCGCTTCGACCGCCAGGAGGTCGGCGACCAGTTGCTAAGCGGTCGCATGTATCAGGTGGGCCGCATCGGCGCCAACCGCTACATCGTCGTCGGCCGCTGACAGCTCAATGCTCGCGGCGGATGGCCACATCTGCCGCCTGCCGGGGACAAGAGACGCGGGATGTGGCCATCCCGCGCGAGCATCGGCCCTCTAACCTTCCAACCTGCCATCTTCAACCCTTACCGGATGGGTTTGAGCCACTCGTCGGCTACCCAACCCGTCCCACCATTGCCGCGCACGCGCCACCAGACAAAGGCATCCGCTCGTCGAGGTCCGTCGAGAACACTCACCGTGGTCCCATCTGGAAACCGCGTGATTTCCGCTGCGCCCACCGTCGGCTGGGTCCGCACCCGCAGGCCATTCCCCAGCGTGCCGACCACCAACGCCTGCCCCCCCACGCGCACCCCCTCCACCGAAGACTCAGGCGGCGGCGCACTGCGAAATGTGCCCACACCGGGCGTCACACCCGCCACGTAGGTCAGGGGCGGCAGCCAGCCCAGGTCCGACGCGGCTGCCCAGCCGACTCCGACCAGCAGCCCAATGGCTAGCGCCCCCGTCGCGGCCGTCAGGGGGCGTATGCGGGCCACGGCCAGGAAGTCGCGCAGCGCCAGAATCATTGCCCCCCCCGCCACCAGCCATACCAGCCAACGGGACCACGCGGGGCCGACGAGGGGGATGATAAGCATGCCCAGGCTCACCAGCACGGCGGCGAGCGTGATCCACAGGCCCGCGCGCAGCAACCTCCCCATCACTGACACGCGAGGCGGCGCGGCAGGCGGCGGGCAAGGAGCCTCGGCCACGGCGAAGGGCGTGGCTGAGCGATCCGACGCGAGGGGTAACGACGTGACGGCGGGCGCACTCGAACCCGACGCGGCGCGGCCGAGGAGCGCGCCGACCAGCCGCACAGCCTGGTCGGCATCCAGCGGATCGACGTCGCCGGCCGCAACTGCCCGCTCGGCGACACTCGCCAGGCGCGCGAGCTGCACGGCCTCGCGGCGGTCGAGCCAGCCAGGCGGGGCGGCAGCGATAAGCGCCGCCAGACCGCGCCCATCCGGTGGCGCGCCCTGGCGCAGCAGCGTCTCCGCCGCCGTGAGGGCCGCCGCCAGTTGCGCTTCAGGGCTGGGCGCGCTGGTCGCCTGGGCGAGGGTGTGGCGCGCATCCCCCACGGCAGTCATTTCCACGCTATGTGTGACTCCTGCTCAACTGAGACCCATGCGCCTCAGGGCGCGCCTCTGGCCAGCGGGACAGCATTGCGCAAATAGGCGCGCCGCTTCATGTCGCCCCCGTTGCCATAGTCGTGGATTATACTCAGCTTCGGCTCAGTTGGAGAACTCCTGGCTGAACATGATGCCCCGCAAGCCGCCATCCATTGCCCCGATGCCGACGCGGCGAAACGACGGCGACAGGATGTTGGCGCGGTGGCCCGGGCTGCTCATCAGGCCGCGATGGGCAACATCCAGGCCTGGCGCGAGGGCCAGGTTCTCGCCGGCGGCCAGGAACCCGATGCCGGCGACTCTCAGCCGGTCGAAGGGAGATGCCCGTTCCGGCGTGTAATGGGAGAAGTAGCCGCGCTGGAACATATCCCGCGCGTGATCGCGGGCCACCGCCCGCAGTCGCTCGTCCATCACCAGAGGCGCGAGGCCAGCCGCCGCCCGTTCCTGGTTCACCAGGACCAGCATCTGCTCTTCCAGGCTCGGCGCCACCCGCGGCTCGGTCACGCGGAACGGCAGATCGACGAATTCGTCGGACTCGGGCCGCACCGTCATGAAGGTGAGAGTCTCGGCGATGGCCTCGCTGAACACCGGCTGGAGTCGCCGCTCGATGCCCGTAGTCCAACCAACCAGCTGCTCGCCCAGCGCCGAAGCGTCGACGCGCGCCGCCGTGTTGACCCCGAAAGGTGACAGGCTCAGAAAACTGACGGCGAGGGCGGCGACGAGTAACCCGGCGGCCAGACCCGGCAAGAGGCCCAGCAGGCGCACCACCCAGTGACGGTGAACAGCGGCGGGCAGGCGGCCGAAGGCCAGCGATGTCAGGACCCACCATAGGCTGGCCGCGACGATACCCGCTACCAGAAAACCAAAGGCCGTGCTGAAGGGCAAGGGAATCTCGAAGGTCGCTGCCAACCACGCGCCGACCGGTCGGTAGAAACGCAGGCCCGCCCAGACGATGAGACCCAGGCCCACCACGTCTACCCCAATACGGATGAAGCCTTCTCGCCAACCCCGCCACAGATAGAAGGCGACAATCACCACGACGAGCAGGTCAACCCAGTTGAACATGCCCGAAATCCTAGCATCGACGTTTGACCCCGTCAACATGCAGGAAACTCATGGTAGACGGCCCACCGAATGGTGGTATAATGAGTGTGGGAGGGTGTCGGGCCTCGTTCGGTGTGCAGAGATCTCACCAAGGAGAATCAGCATGGGTCCTATTTTCAGCTTCATCATCTGGCTCGTTGTCGCTGCCCTTGTCCTCTGGCTCGTCGCTCGCATGAACATTGGCCTTGAGGTGCGTGGCTTTGGCGCGGCTATGATCGGCGCCCTGGTCATCTCGCTCATCACCACCGTGGTCGTCTGGGGGTTGAGCCTGTTCGGCCTGACAATCGGTGGCGGCCTGCTCGGTCTCATTGTCGCCATCATCGTCGCCGCGCTCGTCCTTATGTTTGCTGGCGCTATCCTACCCGGCTTGAAGGTCAACGGCTTCAACGGGGCCATCGTCGCCGCTATCGCCATTGGCGTTGTCGGCTGGCTGGTCACCTGGGCGCTAGGCCTGTTCGGCATCACCGTCTAGTATCGTTTCCGCCTGGGCGACCCCGCCCAACCCGACACTCCCAAGCATCGAGGCCGACGCGCGCGCGTCGGCCTCGCCCCATTTCCTGGCCTGGCTCGCAGTGGCTAATGTAGCTCCTCAGCCACTGACGACCCGTGACCGTTGGCAGGCATATCACGCGCTGGTGATGGCGCCAGGTGGCTCACCCGCGGGTGTCCCATAGCCACCGCCGTATCCGGCGTCGTGATCAGCCGCACGCCGCGCTTGCCCAGGATGTAGTTGTAGCCCCAGTTGATAAGGACCATGACCCGGTTGCGGAAGCCAATCAACTGCACCAGGTGCACCCCCAGCCACGCGACCCAGGCAGGAAAGCCTGTCAGTTTGAGGCTACCCACCTGCGCCACCGCCGCGCTGCGCCCGATGGTCGCCATGCTCCCTTTGTCCTTGTAGACGAATTCCTTCAGCATCTCACCGCGCGCCAGGCGCTGAAGATTGGCCGCCACGAGGTCGCCTTGCTGGATGGCCACTGGCGCCACCTGGGGCAACGCCTGGCCATCCTGCTCGAGATAGGCCATATCGCCGATGACGAAGACCTTCGGCGCGTCGGCCAGCTGTAACGTGGGCAAAACGGGGACCCGCCCGCCGCGCGCCTGGGGCACACCCAGGCGGCCTGCCAGGTCCACTGCCCGCACGCCTGCCGCCCAAATCAGGGTATGGCTGGGAATCAGAGTCCCGTCCTTGAGACCCACCGCCTCCGGCGTGACCGTAGCCACGGCCGCGTTGAGGCGTACATCGACGCCCATCTGGCTCAA
>CAZJJF010000301.1:4612-5285 GCA_964546245.1 uncultured Anaerolineales bacterium | reverse complement strand
CAACCACGGCCACCGCCATCTCGTCGGCCTCGGTCATCTCCCCGTGGACGTAGAGGAGGGGCGGCGGGCCGTCGATCTCGCGCAGCAGCCGGGGATAATCGGGGTCGTCCAGGGTGAGTAGTGTCAACCCAGCCGCCCGCACCCGCGCCAGTTCCGCGTCCAGGTCCAGCCGCTGCCGCACCTGTACCAGCGCCTCGATGGATCGCCCGTCCAGGCCTGTCGCCCGCAGTTGTTCGGTCGAGGCGTGCCAGGCACGGTCGATGCTGCCGAAGTGCTCTTGCAGGGCGCGCAGGCGCACCGGGCCAATGCCCGACACGCGGTTGAAGCCCACCCAATAGCGGAGGTCGTCGCGCATAGCCACCTACAACACATCTTCCAGCCGGGCGCGGTAGCGCGCCGACTGGGCATGACACAAGGCCACCGCCAGAGCATCCGCCGCGTCATCGGGGCGGGGGATGTCGTCCAGGTCGAGGAGCAGCCGCATCATCTGCTGCACCTGGTCCTTGGTGGCCTTGCCGTAGCCGACGATGGCCTGCTTGACCTCCATGGGGCGGTACTCGTGGATGGCTAGCCCCGCGTTGGCGGCCGCCAGCAGGACCACACCCCGCGCGTGGCCCACGGCCAGCGCGGTTGTCACATTCTTGCTGAAAAAGAGCTGTTCGACGGCGACGGC
>CAZJJF010000301.1:843-4602 GCA_964546245.1 uncultured Anaerolineales bacterium | reverse complement strand
GGTCGATAGCGGTGGACCAGTTCGTCCAGGCCCCAGTAGATGAACTGGAGGCGGCTCGCCAGGGGCAGCCCCGCCTCCGTCGTTACCGCGCCATAATCGACCAGACGCACGTCGTCGCCGTCGGCGTCGATGATGCCCCAGCCACAGATGGCCGTGCCGGGGTCAATGCCCATAACGCGCACGCTACGCCTCAAGCTTCTCGTAGATTTCGTCGGAGACTTCGAGGTTGCTATACACGCGCTGCACGTCGTCCAGGTCCTCCAGGACATCGAGTAAGGTAAGCACTTGCAGCGCTTCCTGCTCGCCGAGGCTGACGTTCAGCTTGGGGATGCGGGCCAGCTCGGCCGACTTCACCCCCAGCCCAGCCTTGATCAGCCCCTCGCGCACTGCCTGGAGATTCTCGACTGCCGTCAACACCTCCAGCCCCTCATCCACGATCTGCACGTCGTCCGCGCCCAGGTCGATGGCCGTCAGGCTGACCTCGTCGGCGTCCTGGCCGTTCAGCTCCACCAGGATGACGCCCTTCTGCTCGAACTGCCACGCCACCGCGCCACCCTCGGCCAGGCTGCCGCCGCGCTTGGTCAGCGTGCTGCGGATGTTGCCGACGGTGCGGTTGCGATTGTCGGTCAGCGTCTCCATGAGGATGGCGACGCCGTGGGGGCCGTAGCCCTCGTACACCACCTCATCGAAGTGGGCCGCGCCCTCGCCGCCACCCGCCGCTCGCTCGATAGCGCGCTCGATGCTGTCCTTCGGCATGTTAACGGCGCGCGCCCGGTCCATAGCCAGGCGCAGCGAGAAGTTGGCGTCCGGGTTGGGGCCGCCCTGCCGCACCGCCGACTGAATCTCGCGCGCTGCCTTCGTGAAGACCGCGCCGCGCTTGGCATCCGTCGCGCCCTTCTGTCGCTTTATCTGTGCCCAGTGGGAATGTCCAGCCATAAGCAGCCCTCCGCCCTCAGTCCACTTTGTGTGTCTGTGACGGATAATTATAGCACAGGTAGGCCGTGAGGCGTGAGGCGTGAAACGGGAGTCGCGGCGATGGTTCTCGCGCTTCACTCAGCCCAGAAGCGCGGCAAATCCTGGATGCGTTGCCAGCCCTCGCCCTCGGCGACCGTCTCGACGCGCAGGTCGCTGAAGTAGCGGTCCAGCACGGCGGCGCGTTCCATCGCCAGGGGTGGACGGCAGTAGTCTTCCTCCTCCCACTGGACCAACCCACCGCCCGCGACGCGCGCCCCGTCCAGCCCCTCGTGGAGGGCGATGCCAAAGGGCCGCATCGCGCGAATCTCGCCGCTGTCGAGGCGCGCCCGAAGCTCGTCCAGCTGCGTCGGGTCCGGCCGCGCCGTCACCAGGTAATACGCCATAGAACCTCCTTGCTAACTCTACGCCCGCCTTGCTATGATTGTCATGAACCGACTGTCCTCCTCCCCGCCGCCGAAAGTGGGCAGAAACTGAACATCCTCGAAGCCCCTCTCCCTCAGCAGCGTCGCGTACTCCTCATCGCTGTAGGCCTGGAACGTCTGGGCCATCCGCGTCACCTCGGCCGTCTCGGCCTCGACGACGTAGAACCGCCACGTCGAAGTCCTGGCCCCCTCGTCCCAGAACGCCTCCATGAAGTACAGATGGGGGCGCGGCGAGAACAGTCCACCCTGCGACGCGTACCACAGCGGCGGCTTACCTGCGTCGCTCGCCACTGCATCGTAGGGGTGCGGCTCCAGCAAGAGCCGGCCGCCGGGACGAAGAGCAGCGTGCGCCTTTGCCAGGATCAGCCGCGCATCCAACGGGCGAAAGATGTTGAGTTCGCCGTAGATGAGCATGACCAGGTCGAAGCCCGCGCCGTAGTCGGCGGTGCGCACGTCGGACTCAATGTACTCGCACGTCAGCCCCTCCATGTTGGCTATGCTCGCGGCCAGGGCGATGGAGGCCGGTGAGTAGTCGATGCCCAGGCAGGTGTGGCCGAGGCGGGCCAGTCGGCTGGTATACAGGCCAGGGCCACAGCACAGGTCGAGCACGCGACTGGGTCGCCCCGCCAGGATGGTGTCGTGAATCCAGGCCACGTGGGCGTCAATCTTGTCGGGGCGGCGGCTGGCGGCGTCGTGGTCCTCGTGCAGGTGCTCCTCCAACATACGCGCGCTGAACTCCGGGTCGTGCCAGGGAATATTGTCGCCCTCCGCCCAGGGCGCCGGCGGCACGCTGCGCTCAATGATGTCCAGCAGATTCACATGCCCTCCACCACTAGCCAGGGCCGGAATCATCCCTAGGGATGACCGGCCATCGCCCCTTTGCCTGTTTACGACCCGCGTCCGGCGTGATATGCTCCCCACGACCGGAATCCTACTCGCACGTGATACCGTCGGACAGTCTCCGCGCTCTGGCATGGGCGACGGTTTCTTTTAAGTATAGCGTACTGCTGTCTGGTTTGGAGTCTCGGATGAAGACCCCGTATCCCTCGCTTATCGAGCGCGTTGCCATTCGCTCGCGCGCCTATCAGGATGAGTCTGACTATGCCCGCCTGCGCTTTCTGCTCGTCGAAAGCTATTGCCTCGTCGGCACGCATCTCAACTGGCAGCTCGACCGCCTCGAGGTTATGCGCTTTGGCCGCCACGCCCAGGCGGAGTTGTCCGGCGTGCGGCATTGGACCCAGGGCATCCGCCTGTGGGAGGCCCAGGGCGGCAAGCTGGTGGGGGCAGTGCTGAATGAGGGCGAAGGCGACTTCTTTCTCCAGGTTCACCCCCACTACCGCCACATCGAGGACGACATGCTGGCCTGGCTGGAAGGCCACCACGCCGCCGCGCGTCTCCCTGATGCCGCCGTCTGGCCCGTGTTCACCTACGCCGACGAGAACGATGCCGCGCGTTACGCCCTGCTCGCCCGGCGCGGCTACGTCAACCTCGGCCGCTCCGAGGCCCATCGCACCCGCAGCCTCGATACGCCCATCGCTGCGCCAAAGCTCCCTGAGGGCTACGCCGTGCGTACCCTGGCCCTCGACGAGCCATCGGAACTGGCGCGCCTGGCCGAGACCATGACCCTGACCTTTGGCCGAACGACGTGGACAGCCGAGACGGCGCGGGTCGTCGCGCTGGCCCCCACCTACCGCCCCGACCTGGATTTCATCGTTGCCGCTCCCGACGGCGCGGTGGCCGCCTTCTGCATCGTCTGGTACGACAGCGTCAACCGCGTCGGCGTCTTCGAGCCGGTCGGCACGCATCCCGCCCACCGTCGGCGCGGCCTGTCGAGCGCCATGATGCTCGAAGCCATGCGACGTGTCAAGGCGTTGGGCGCTAAGAAGGTCCACGTCAGCACCGGCGCGGACTATTATGCTAATGCCCTGTACGAGTCCCTCAGCTTCTCGTCCGTTGACTATACTACGCGCTGGCAGAAGGACTTGGCGACGTAGGGCGACCCTTCTCGCTGCCGCACCCCCCACGCCAGCGTCATCTTGATGTGTGTCGCTTCGGCGCGGCGATGACAGACGCGCCAGGGACCACTATCCGCCCCTATCATTCCGCCACTCTATTGACGCCAGGGCCACCCCCGCGAAGGTGGCCCTGAGTTTTTGGCGTCGCCAGGGGCGGCCGCCAAAGCGATGGGCCTCTCGACAAGCGTTGTCGAGAGGCCCATTCGCGGGCAAGGGGGGGAGGGGGAACCTTATCCGCCTGAGGTCAGCTCCCAGTGCTCCGGAGAGCGCCACAGACTGGAGGTGAGCATCTGGCGGATGAAGAGCAGTTCCTTGGGCAGCTTGTCATAGAGCTTGATGAACAGCTC
>CAZJJF010000301.1:0-833 GCA_964546245.1 uncultured Anaerolineales bacterium | reverse complement strand
TCCTCGTGAGCCAGGACTTCCTTCAGCCAATCGTCCCGGTCAACCGACATCAGGTCCTGGAAGGTGTCGCGGTCGAAGCCTTCCATGCCCTTCCAGTCCAGGTCCTCGTAGCGGGGCATCCAGCCCAACGGGCCTTCGATGCTGGCCGCGCGGCCGTGGGCGCGGTCGACCACCCACTTGAGGATGCGCATGTTCTCGCCAAAGCCTGGCCACAGGAACTTGCCGGCATCATCCTTGCGGAACCAGTTGACAAAGAAGACGCGCGGCGGGTTGGGCAGGGTGCGCCCGAACTGGAACCAATGGTTGAAGTAATCGCCCATGTGGTAGCCGCAGAAAGGCAGCATCGCCATCGGGTCGCGACGCACCTCGCCGACCGCGCCCGCTGCGGCGGCAGTAGTCTCGGATCCCAGGGTGGACGCCGAGTAGACGCCATACGCCCAGTTGAAGGCCTGGAAGACCAGCGGGACGACGCTACTGCGGCGGCCGCCGAACATGAAGGCATCGACCTTCACGCCCTTAGGATTGTCCCAATCGGCGTCGAGCACGGGGCACTGCTCGATGGGGGCCGTGAAGCGCGCGTTGGGGTGGGCAGCCTTGCGGCCACTCTCCGGCGTCCACGGCTGGCCGAGCCAGTCGGTGAGCTGCGGCGGCGGCGTCTTGGTCATGCCTTCCCACCACACGTCGCCGTCCGGCGTCAGCGCCACGTTGGTGAAGATGGTGTTCTTGGTGATGGTCGCCATCGCGTTGGGGTTGGACGATTCCGACGTGCCGGGGGCCACGCCGAACATACCCTTCTCCGGGTTGATGGCGTACAGCGAGCCATCGGGACCGGG
>CAZJJF010000300.1:0-5292 GCA_964546245.1 uncultured Anaerolineales bacterium | reverse complement strand
CCGCGCTCACCCCGGTATGGGTCACGTCACGGGGCGGAGATTACCAACCTGCAATTGGTGATTGGTGATTGGTGATTGGCGATTTCCCCGGCGCGAAGAGGAAATCGCAAATCACCAATCACCAATCGCAAATCACTTGAGGTGTAAATGCCTAGGACCCTTTTTGAGAAGATCTGGGACGCGCACGTCGTCGCCCAGGAGCCGGATTCGCCGGCGGTGCTGTACATCGACCTGCACCTGGTGCACGAGGTGACGTCTCCGCAGGCCTTCACGGGGCTGCGTAACCGTGGCCTCAAGGTGAGACGGCCGGAGCGCACCGTGGCCACCATGGACCACGGCGTGCCCACCCACCCGCGCAGCCTGCCCATCGTCGACGAGATGGCCGCGCGCCAGATTCAGCAGATGCGCGACAACGCCGACGAGTTCGGCATCCGCCTCTACGACATCCATAGCCGCGAGCAGGGCATCGTCCACGTCATCGGCCCCGAACTGGGCCTAACCCAGCCCGGCATGACCATCGTCTGTGGCGACAGCCACACCTCGACCCACGGCGCGTTCGGCGCGCTGGCCTTCGGCATCGGCACCAGCGAGGTCGAGATGGTGCTGGCAACCCAGTGCCTCTTGCAGCGCAAGCCCAAGACGATGGAAGTGCGTGTCGATGGCGCTCTGGCTAACGGCGTCTCGGCCAAGGACATCATCCTGGCCGTCATCGCTCAGATCGGCATCGGCGGCGGCACGGGCCACGTCTTCGAGTACACCGGCCGCGCCATCCAGGGTCTGAGCATGGAAGGGCGCATGACCGTCTGCAACATGAGCATCGAGGGGGGGGCGCGGGCGGGCATGGTCGCTCCCGATGACACAACCTTCGAGTATATGGCCGGCCGCCCCTTCGCCCCGCAGGGCGAAGCGTGGGACCGCGCCGTGGACCACTGGCGCAGCCTGCCCAGCGATTTCAGCGCACGTTACGACAAGGCTATTCGCATCGACGCAGCGACTCTGGAGCCGATGATTACCTACGGCACGAACCCCGGTATGGGCATGCCCATCACTGCCCGCGTTCCCGACCCGGCCCACGCCGCCGACGCGGCTCAGCGCGCCGCCCTGGAGAAGGCTCTGACCTACATGGCGCTGCAACCGGGCCAGCCGCTGCTCGGCCATCCGGTTGATGTGGTGTTTATTGGCTCGTGTACCAACTCGCGCATCTCCGATCTGCGCCTGGCGGCCAGCCTGCTCAAGGGCCGCACGGTTGCGCCGGGCGTGCGGGTCATGGTCGTGCCGGGCTCGGCGCAGGTGAAGGCCCAGGCCGAGGCCGAGGGGCTGCACCTGGTATTCAAGGACGCGGGCGCCGAGTGGCGCGAGGCGGGCTGCTCGATGTGCATCGCCATGAATGGCGACGAGCTGCGGCCCGGCCAGTACTGCGTCAGCACCAGCAACCGCAACTTCGAGGGTCGCCAGGGCAAGGGTGGGCGCACCGTCCTCGCCAGCCCGCTGACCGCCGCCGCCGCTGCCGTCACCGGCGTGGTGACCGATGTACGGACGATGCTGAACTAACCTGTTGACCGCCTCTCCAATGTGGGCTACAATGTGGATAGGAATGTGGATGTGCATGTGGGCCCCAGTGTGGAGGCAAGATATGAAGACAATACAGATCACCATCGACGAACCTACCCTTGAGGAACTTGACCGAGCCCTGGGCGAGATTGGTGAGTCTCGCTCTGCCTACATGAGGAATCTTGTTCGTAAAGCCCTCAAGGAGCGGCGCATCAAGGAACTAGAGCGGCAGCAGGTCGAGGCGTACACGCGCCTGCCTGTACAGCCTGGTGAGTTTGACATCCCCGAGGAAGACCGAGCATGGGGTGACGAGTGGCTGTCGGGGGAGGCGTGAGGCGCGGCGAGGTACGCTGGTACCCTTTCGAGCCACCCAATAAGCGGCGACCGGTTGTCATCCTGACGCGCGATTCGGTCATCCCCGTTCTCAATGAGGTGACCGTGGCGCCTATCACGTCGACCATTTGGGGCATCGCCTCGGAAGTCATGCTCGGCCCTGAGGATGGGATGGCCCAAGAATGCGCCGTCAACTGTGACCATCTCCAGACTGTCTTCAAGCGGCGGTTGGGGAGTGTTATCACGACGCTCACAGCAGAGAAGTTGGCCGAGATCGGACCTGCCATCGCCTTCGCTCTGGATCTCGACCTTGCTGGGTGACGGCTGCGAATGGGGTCGGCGCCATTTCGAGTAGCCGACCTCAAGGGGTCGCGAGACGATGCTACAAAGCTACTTGGTCAGGAAGGAAGTTCCTTCCCCACATCGCAGAGCGATAGACTAACAGGTGCACTATGCCCGAACCCATCCAAACCTTCCGCAGCAAGCTGGTCCCCATCCCGACGCCCAACGTCGATACGGACCAGATCATCCCGGCCCGCTACCTCAAGGTGACCGACAAGCACCAGCTGGGCCAATACCTGTTCTCCGACTGGCGCTATCGCGACGGTCAACCTATCCCCGACTTCATCCTCAACCGGCCGGAGATGCGTGGCCGCCACGTCCTGCTGGCCGGCGACAACTTCGGTTGCGGCTCGTCCCGCGAGCACGCACCCTGGGCGCTGACCGACTACGGCTTCAAGGCCATTATCAGCACCTCCTTCGCCGACATCTTCCGCAACAACGCCCTCAAGAATGGGCTGCTGCCGGTCGTGGTCGGCTCCGAGGTCTACGCCAGCCTGACGGCCGCTGTCGCCGCTGACCCGGAGGCCGAGGTCATCGTCGACCTGGAAGAGGAATCGCTGGTGCTACCCGACGGCCAGGTCGTCCATTTCCAGATCGATCCCTTCTCCCGCACCTGCCTGCTCCAGGGCGTCGACGAGCTGGGCTATCTGCTCAACCTGGAGCCGCAGATCGCTGCCTTCGAGAAACAACACGCGTGAGCCGACCAGGGACGAAGGACGAAGGACCAATGGCTACTTGCTGGCGGCGACAAACGCGAGAACGGGAACTATCAGGGCCTGGTCCTTGGTCCTTGGTCCTCGGTCGTCGGTCGTCGCCATCGATTATCACCATTCTTGAGGGGTGACACACATCTGTCACCCCTGAACCCACGCGGGGTGGCGGCGGCAAGGGCGGCGCACCTCCCCAACCCAGGAGAGGAACCATGCGCATCCAGGTCTACGACACTACCCTCCGCGACGGCACGCAGCACGAAGGCGTCTCCCTATCGGTCGAGGATAAACTCAGAATCACGGCTCGCCTCGATGACCTCGGCGTGGACTATATCGAAGGCGGCTGGCCCGGCTCCAACCCCAAGGACATCGAGTACTTCGAGCGCGTGCGTAGCCTGCCCCTCAAGCGCGCCCGCGTCGCCGCCTTCGGCTCCACCCGCCGCGCCGATACCCCCGTCGCCGACGACCCCCAGATTCGCCTGCTCATCGACGCCGAGACACCCGTCGTCACCATCTTCGGCAAGTCGTCCGACCTCCACGTCGAGCACGTCCTGCGCACCACGTTGGGCGAGAACCTGGCGATGATTCGCGACAGCGTCGCCTACCTCAAGGCCCGGGGGCGCGAGGTGGTCTACGACGCCGAGCACTTCTTCGACGGCTACAAGCGCAAACCTGACTACGCGCTGGCGACTCTCAAGGCCGCTGCTGAGGGCGGTGCGAACATCCTCGTCTTGTGCGATACCAACGGCGGCTGCCTGCCCTGGGAGATCGAGACCATCTACGCTGTAGTCGCCGCCGCCGTGCCCGGTCTGCCCCTGGGTATCCACACCCACGACGACGCGGGCTGCGGCGTTGCCAACGCCCTGGCCGCCGTGCGGTGCGGCGCTGTGCAGGTCCAGGGCACGATCAACGGCTACGGCGAACGCACCGGCAACGCCAACCTGTGCACCATCCTGCCCGACCTGGCCCTCAAGATGGGCTGCGAGGTGCTCGTACCTGGCGCGCTGGCGCGGCTGACGGAGCTATCGCGCTACGTGGCCGAGACCGCCAACATGGCCCACGACCCGCGCCTGCCCTACGTCGGCTCGGCGGCCTTCACCCACAAGGGCGGGACGCACGTGGCGGCCATCCTGCGCGTCGAGGAGAGCTACCAGCATATCGACCCGACACTGGTCGGCAACCAGAAGCATATCGTCATCTCGGAGTTGTCGGGCCAGGGGAACATCAAGTACAAGGCGGAGGAGTTCGGGCTGAAGGTCAACGGCCACCCGGCCATCCGCGACGTGTTGCAGCGGATTAAGGAGCTAGAGAACCAGGGCTTCAGCTTCGAGGGCGCCGAGGCCAGCGTCGATCTGATGCTGCGGCGCGCCGAGGACGGCTACGTCGCACCCTTCGAGTTGCTGGACTTCACCGTCGTCGTGGAGAACCGCCGCCAGCGGGGCATCCTGGCCGAGGCGATGGTCAAGGTGCGCGTCGGCGACGACGTGGCCCACACGGCGGCCGAGGGCAACGGCCCCGTCAACGCCCTGGACATCGCCCTGCGCAAGGCGCTGCTACCCCACTACCCGGCGCTGGCCGGCATGCACCTCAGCGACTACAAGGTGCGCATCCTCGACTCCCACGCGGCGACCGGCGCGCTGACCCGCGTCCTGCTCGACTCGACCAACGGCGAGCGCACCTGGACTACCATCGGCGCATCGACCAACATCATCGACGCCTCGTGGCAGGCCCTTGCCGACAGCTTCGAGTACGCCCTGGTCGTGGCGCGCGAGCCAGCGTCAGCGTAGGCGAAGGGCCGGGAAAAGCATAGATAGGATTGACAGAGTTGACACGTTAGAGCGGCGTGGTATAACTATGCTCCTGATGAAGCAGGCATGGCATACCATGCCCTCGAAAGGAGCCTCCCGTGTCGTCTTCTGTCACCCAGGTCGAGGCGGTGCGCCGCCAGATGGTGGCCGCCGCCCGCGCCATCGTCAAGTCGGGGGCCATCTCGCGTTCAGGGCATGGCAACATGACTGTCCACATTCCCGGCACGGACACTATGCTCCTGACCAACGTTACGAACCTGGAGGATGTCACCGTCGAGCGGCTGCCGCTGGTCACCCTCGGCGGACGTGTCATCGACGGCGAGCTGGACCCGACCAGCGCCGAGATTGTTGGCATGCACGCCATCGTGTACGAGAAGAACCCCGACATGGGCGCCGTCATTCATACCCACGCGCCCTACGTGACCACGTACGCTGTGGCGGACCGCCCCATCGAGTGCTGGTACGAGGGCATGGCGCGCTTCGGCCTCACCGACCCCGTCCCCGTCGCGAGGTACGGGCCGCGCGGCTCGCGCGAGTCGGTGACGAAT
>CAZJJF010000299.1:0-5322 GCA_964546245.1 uncultured Anaerolineales bacterium | reverse complement strand
GTCGTCCGTGGTCGGCACACAAACCTTCAACCCGCCACGATGCGCTCGGCGCGCATGTAGGGGCGCAACGCCTCCGGGATAACGACGCTGCCGTCGGCCTGCTGGTAGTTCTCCAGCACGGCGATGACGGTGCGCGGCATACCCAGGCCCGACCCGTTGAGGGTGTGGACATACTCAGGCTTGCCGCGCGCCTCGCGGCGGAAGCGGATGTTGGCGCGGCGGGCCTGAAAGTCCTCTACGTTGGAGCAGCTGCTGGCCTCCAGCCACTCATTCTGACCAGGGGCCCAGACCTCGATGTCGTAGGTCTTGGTCGATGCGAAGCCCAGGTCGCCCGTCGCCAGCAGCTTGGTGCGGAAGGGCAGCCCCAGGCGGCGCGCCGTCTCTTCGGCGTCGGCGGTCAGCCGCTCTAGCTCGGCGTAGCTTGTCTCGGGCAGAACGAACTTGTACATCTCCACCTTGTCGAACTGGTGGCCGCGCTTGATGCCGCGCACGTCGCGCCCGGCGGCCATCTTCTCGCGGCGGAAGCAGGGCGTGTAGGCCGTCCAGTTGAGAGGCAGCTGGGCCACGTCAAGAATCTCACCGGCCGGGATATTGGTTAGCGGGACCTCGGCGGTTGGCACGAACCAGAAGTCCTCCTCGGCGTCGCGGTACAGGTTGTCGAAGAACTTGGGCAGCTGGCCTGCGTTCCACATGCACGCCTCGCGCACCATGAAGGGCGTGTACATCTCGGTGTAGCCCTGGTCGGCGTGCAGGTCGAGGCAGAACTGAATCAGTGCGCGCTGGAGCCGCGCTCCCATGCCCTTCAGCACGTAGAAGCGCGACCCCGACAGCTTGATGCCCGCCTCGAAGTCGATGATGCCCAGCCGCTCCCCCAGCTCCCAGTGGGGCAGCGGCTCGAAGTCGAAGACACGCAGCTCGCCCTCCTGGCGCACCACAACGTTGTGGCTCTCGTCGCCCAGAGGCACGTCAGCGGCGGGCACATTGGGGATATCGAGCAGCAAGGCATCGCGATCCTTCTCGACTCGCTCCACCTCCGGCTCCATGGCCTTGATGCGGTCGCCCAGTTCGCGCATGCGCTCGATGTGGGCGGGCCGCTCGGCGGGCGGCAGCTTGCCCGTCTGCCTCGACCCGGCGTTCAGTTCGGCCTTGAGGGCCTCGACCTGCTGCAAGAGGGCGCGGCGCTGCTCGTCCAGGCCCAGCACACGGCCGACGACAGCCGGGTCAGCCTCGCGGCGCACCAGGGCATCGCGAATCTCGTCGGGCCGCTCGCGCAGGCGATTGATATCCAGCATGAGTCCTCCTATGGAATCAAAATGCGCCCCGTCCATTCAGGACGAGGCGCTGCTCGTGGTGCCACCTGGGTTCGCCCGCCGCACTGGCGCGGTCGGGCCTCACAGGCCCGCTATCGGGAGCCAGCCGGCCACTCTTAGTCGGCCAGGGGAGCCGTTTCCGAGGGCTGCTCGGGAGGGGAACGCCTGGGGGCCGCAACCGCCTCGCACCATCCGGCGGCTCTCTGGGCGCGGTGGACCCTGGCGCATGTCTCCGTCAACACATCTATCAATGGTTCAAGGATACCACACCTGCCGCCGCGCGTCAAAAGCCAGGTGGATGACCGGCTATCACCTCTTCGATGGACTCGCGGCTGTTTGTGTCAGCTCGTCACGACAGCTTATGCGTCGCCCGCCTACGCCTTGAGGCGCTGGGCGTATTGCTTGCGGAACTTGGCGACCTTCGGCGCAATCACGACCTGGCAGTAGCCCTGGTAGGGGTTGTTGGTGAAATACTCCTGGTGGTAGTCCTCGGCCGGGTAGAAGGTGTCCAGGGGCGCGATCTCGGTGACGATGGGAGCAGCCCAGTCGGCCTGGGCGCGCTGCCTGGCCGCCTCGGCCGCCGCCCGCTGCGCCTCATCGCGGTACAGGATGGTGGAACGGTACTGTGTCCCCACGTCCGCCCCTTGGCGGTTAAGGGTGGTCGGGTCGTGGACGTGGAAAAACACGTCGAGAATATCGGCCAGCGGAATCTGCTGCGGGTCGAAGGTTACATCGATGACCTCGGCGTGGCCGGTCGTACCGCTGCACACGGCCTGGTAGCTGGGGTTGGCCGTCTGGCCGCCGGCATAGCCGCTCTCAACGCTGATGATGCCCCGCAAGTCGTCGTACACCGCCTCGGTACACCAGAAGCAGCCGCCGCCCAGGGTGATGCGCTCCGTAGTGGCCGGGCTACCGTTCGTCGTCGGCTGATGCATACGTCCTCGCTTTCTCGGCTGACATCGGATAGGAATCACGTCATCTGTGCTTGTTGGTAGGAAAGGCAGGGCGATTCTTACACAGCCCGCCGCTCCCATCAGCTTACAAAAGCCTTACGGGCGCGCGGCAGGCAGGACGGACACGCAGGCCCGCCCCTACCCGCCGCGCTTATTACGGATGGCTTTCTCGTAGGCAGCCAGGTAGCCATCCATACTGCGTTCCCACGAGAAGTCCCGAGTCATGGCGCGCTGCATCATCTGCGCGATGTGGGCCCGACGGTCGTAGTAGGTGCTTACAGCCCAGCCGACGGTGTAGTAGATGGCCGTCGGGCTGGCATCCCAGAACTTGAAGCCCGTACCTGCGCCCGTCGCCTCGTCGTATTGCTCCACAGTATCGTTGAGTCCGCCGGTGGCACGCACGATAGGCAGAGTGCCGTACTTGAGAGAGTACATCTGGTTGAGACCGCATGGCTCATAGATGGACGGCATGAGGAAAAAGTCGGCTCCCGCCTCGATAAGGTGGGCCAGCTCGTTGTTGTAACCGATATAGCTACCGGCACGGCCAGGGTAACGAGCAGGCAGCGTCCCGTAGTAGTTCTCCAGGTCGTAGTCGCCGGCGCCGACAATGACGAACTGAACGGCCATGGAGTGCAGGATACCATCCAAAGCCTGGGCGAGCAGGCCCAGCCCTTTCTGGGCTACCAGGCGGCTCACCACACCCAGGACGGGCACGTTGGGATCGACGGTCATGCCAAAGCGCCGCTGTAGCTCGGCCTTGTCCTCGGCCTTGCCGCGCAGGTCGTCGGGGGTGTAGCGAGCCGGGAGCAGACGGTCCACGGCCGGGTTCCACTCGGTATAGTCGACGCCGTTGAGGATACCTACGTAGCGGTCGCCCTTGTTGTTGAGATAGGGCGCGAGGCCGAAGCTTAGGCCTGGCGTGCGAGTCTCATTGGCGTAGGTAGGGCTGACCGTGGTTACCATGTCGGCATAGGCGATGCCGCCCTTGAGAAAATTGATGGCCCCATGGTCCTCGAACCTGTCCGAGGTGAAGTTGCCCCGCTGCAAGCCCAGGTAGTCCAGGTGGGCGGCAGGGTAGACACCCTGGTAGCCGATGTTGTGGATGGTCAGCACGCTGGCCGCGCCTCCCAGCAGCGGGTCGTTCCAGTGCCAGACCTTGAGATAGGCGGGGGCCAGAGCGGTATGCCAATCGTGGGCGTGGACGATGTCGGGCTTGAAGCCAATGTCCTGGCACAGTTGTAGCGCGGCGCGGGTCAGGAAGCCAAAGCGGCGTGGGTTGTCCTGGTAGTCATTCATGGCCGCGTCGTGGTACAGGCCGGGGCGGTCGAAGTATTTGTGGGCCTCAATAAAGTAGACGGGGAAGCCCGTTGCCAGGGTCATATGCGCCGACGCCCATTCCTGGGTATCGCCCATCCATACCCCCATCGGCGACAGGTAGGGATTCAACCCCCAGCGCACATAGTCGATGGACTGATACTTGGGCATGATGACGATGACATCGTGGCCCTGGGCGCGCAGGAACCTGGGCAGCGCGCCCACCACGTCGGCCAGGCCGCCGGTCTTGGCGAAGGGCACGGCTTCAGCTGCAATCATGACAATCTTGAGCGGCTCAGGCATGGATGCTCCCCTTGTCAGGTGTCAAAGTGGCGCCGCCCGCTGCCAGGGCGGGTCAAGGCGGACGATCTCGGCGTAGATGGGACAGTCAGGATCATGGGCGCCCGGCAGGTAGCCGGTGCTCAGCAGAAACTCGTTGACGATTTCGCCGCCGGTGAAAACGAAGCTCTTCTTGAATAGTCTACGCCAGCCGTCGCGGTCCATCGGATGATGGACGTCCAGCCAGGCGGCAAAGGAGCCGTGGCTGGCGCGAATGGCTTGCAGGCGGCGGGCGTTCTCAATGACAGCGTTCACCTTGAGGCGGTTGCGGACGATGCCGGGGTCGGCCAGCAGTCGCGCCACATCGTCGTCGCCATAGGCGGCCACCGCATCGAGATCGAAGCCGTCAAACGCGCGGCGGTAGCCCGCTTGCTTCTTCAGGATAGTCAGCCACGACAGGCCCGCCTGGGCAATCTCCAGGCTCAGCCGTTCCAGCAGCGCCGCGTCGCCATGCAGCGGGAAGCCGTATTCGGTGTCGTGGTAGACCGTGTGCGGGTGATCGGCGGGCAGAGTACGCACGAAACCGCAATACGAGTCAGCCATATCAGTTAGCCGTCCCTTCGACAAAGTCAGGCTGCTGGTAGGCGGGACCGGGGTAGGTATAGAAGCCCGCGCCGCTCTTGACCCCGAGCCGCCCCTGGGCCAGGTAGCCCTTGACGAAAGCGGCGTTACGCTGAAGGTCGGCGTCGTTGCGTGCACCGGCCCAGAACGCGATTATCTCATGGACGGTATCAAGGCCGATGGCGTCCATGATGCCAAAGGGGCCGATGGGCGTCTTCATCACGCCCATCCAGGCGCGGTCGACATCTTCCACCGACGCCACATCTTTCGATACCAGGTTCAGGGCCGCGGTGTTCAAGGCGCTGAGCATGGCGTTGAAGACGTAGTTGTGACTCTCCTTGTGCAGAACGATGGGTATCTGGCCGATGCGGCGCGCGAAGGCGGTCAGCCGTGTGACGACGGTAGGGTCGGTGCCCGGGTGCGGCATGATATCAACCACATTGGATACCCACGTCGGCAGGTGGAAATGCAGCGCGGCGAACTGTGCCGGGCGGCCCGTCGCCTCGGCGAACATGGACGGGATGAAGGACGAGGTATTCGTCGTGAAGATGGTTCGCGGCGGACACAGTGCGTTGTACTGAGCAAACACCTGGCCCTTGAGAGCCGGGTTCTCTGGCACGGCTTCGATGAGCAGATCGGCGTCGCGACCCGCCGCGGCCGCATCGGCGGTGCGGGTGATACGCGCCAGGGCCGCATCGGCCGCTTCCGGCGTCAGCCCACCGGCCTTGACGATGCCCTCGGCGTAGCGCCGCTGCCAGACGGCGGCGGCCGCGAGGGCGTCGGGGGCAATGTCCACCAGCTCGACCTCGTAGCCGTGCATGGCGCATTGCAGGCCAATCTGCTGC
>CAZJJF010000298.1:0-5330 GCA_964546245.1 uncultured Anaerolineales bacterium | reverse complement strand
TCCGAGTAGCTGGCAGGCTGCCTGTTTCCTTAGGCGCGCTGCTCCAGTGGTCGAGTGTTGCTCGAACCCGCTTCCCTTTGTGTGGCCCAACAACGTCTGGCTGTTGTTCGCACTCCCCCCGTGGTTACCCGGACCCTCGAGAGGCATTCAGCTTCCTCTTTCCCTGAGGGAGCCGCTCCAGGAGGCTGTTCTTTTCGCGAGCCGCAAGCTATGTACTTTGTCCACCGAGGACTTCTACCCTCCTTATACCATTTCTAACGCAGCATGTCAAGGGCCGAGCGCGCGGCGCAACCCCCTTGACGATAATGGTGGGAAAGCGCACCTGTTTCCACGGCGCGCAGGGTGATTTGGTGCGGCGCGCCACCAATCTTGTCCCACTTCTCGGCCTGGGCGCGCGGGCATCAGGGAGCCAGGTGGGGATTGGAAACTGGTCCACCAGATTCGCCAGCCCGCGCCGGGCCTTGTGGGTTACGCCTCGCGCCGCCAGCTCGTCCCCGTCGCGCTGTCTTCGAGGATGTAGCCGAGGTCGGCGAGACGCTGGCGCAAGGCGTCGGCCAGGGCGTATTGTCGCGCGTCGCGCAGGTCGGCGCGGGTACGGATGAGCAGGTCGAGGAGGGCGGCCAGGGTGGCGGGGTCGGGGCCGAGGTTCGATAGCAGGGGTAGCAGCATCTGGAGCGATTCCACGGTCCGCGCAGCGCGATGGGGGAGACCCTGCTCGAGGCCGGCGCCTGCGATGAGGCTGAGGGTCACGACGCCTTGCGTGGCCTGCTGGAAGTCGCCGCGCGCGAAGGCGTCGTGCGTGGCCTCGCGCAGGGCGAGGATGTCGCTCTCGCCTTCCGCCGCGCTGTCGCTGCTGGACGGTGGGCTGTGGAGGATAGGGAGGGTGGCGATCTCGAAGGGGGCGTCGGGGCTGACGTCGATGGCGAAGGTGTCGCCTTTGCCAAAGACCCGTTGGCGGCCGGCGTGGCGCAGGGTAACCTGGCCGCTGCCCAGGACGCTGGCGAGGCGGGTGACGGGGTTGAGGGTGAGGGCTGTGTACTCGTCGACGCCGATGACAACCGCTTCAGGCGGCAGTTGCCGCTCCAGGTCGCTGAAGCGCGCCGCGCCCATGAAGGCGAAGCGGGTGTCGTGTTGCTCGCCACTGGCGTTGTTCCAGTGGGGCACGACGGCCGAGGTGATGTCGAGCTGGCCCAGCAGGTCAAGGCCCTCGCGCCAGCAGACTTCGTGGCCCGCCTTGTAGATTTCGTAGACGGGGATGGTGTAGCGGCCGAGGGCCAGCGCGGCGGCGCTGGCGAAGGCCAGGGCCGCGCCTTCCTGCCAGCGCGCCACGATCGCTTGCCAGACCTGGCTGTCACGCCAGGCCGTGACGGCGTAGCTGGGGCTGCCGGGGCCGGCAAACAGATAGTTGGCCTGGCGGATGGCGGTGACAGCGGCGGCGGTTGTGGGGGCGGGGGCGGTGCGACCGGGATAGTGGGCGACCGCCAGAGGCAGGCCGAAGTTACGACTGAAAAAGGCGACGGCCTTCGCCGCGATCTGGTCCGCGTTTGGCTCGAACCCGGCCGGCGTATCGACGAAAACGGGGCGCGCAGGGCCATTGGTCAGGCTCATCAGCCGGCGATGAACCTCGGCCATCGAGTCGGATAGCTCGCCAGAACCGAGAATGGCGATGGGTCCGGGGGTCGTGGGCATAACGGGAGCTTCGTTCCCAGGTACAGCGTCTCAGCCGATTCTCCCAAACAGGCGGTCGTTGATGTCGCGCTCGCGACGCTCGATGGTCTGCACGAAGCGCTCAGGGTCGGCGATACCGTTCCACGCGCTATAGCCGCGTTCCAGGAAGCCGTGGAGCGTTCCCCAACCCATGCGCTGCGCCGCGCCGCGCGTGGTGGTCAGAGCCGCGCCGATGAAAGGGACGTGCTGGAGGCCGGCGACCTGGCGCAGCAGGGCGACGACCAGGTTGATCTGGGTGTCGCGGGCCTCGTAACTACCCTGAGCGTAGGCCTCGGCGTATTGCGCGGCGGTGAAGCTGTCCATCACGCCGAGGGCCTGGAGGCGCTGGACCATGTGACCGTCCAGTTCTTGGGTCAGGTTGTTGAGGGCGACGGCGTTAGCCATGGACTCGATGGCTTCGACGGGCATGACGGGGCGCACAAAGTCGTACAGGGCTTCTAGCTCGGCATCGCGGCGGGCAAAGTCGCGATCGGCGTAGATGTCGGTGAGGAAGAATTGGGCGGCGGAGGCAAACTCAGGGTCGATGGCGAGGTCGGCGTGGGTCTCGGCGAGGCGTTGGGCCTGGTATTGGCGCAACGCCTTCTCCAACGGCGTCAACTCGACATCGTCGACCTGGGGCGGAACGAACTCACCCCGGGCGAGGCGGTAGACCATCCTGGCGGCGTCGGCAGGGAGGAGGAAGCGGCGCATGCGTCAATTATAAGCGACAGTCGTCAGAAGTCAGAAACCAGGCGAAGGACCAATGACCAATGGGATGAGCTTATTGGTCTTTGGTCCTTGGTCCTTCGTCGTCTATGAGGAAGTGGCGAAACTCAGCGAGGCGCAGGCGGACGGCGCTGAGGGCGGCGCGCCCCACGGGGTTGGCGGTCGTGTTCCAGGGCTGCGGGTAGTTGATGTCAATGAAGGCCACGTGGTTGGCGTCGCTGACCATGACGTTGGTGGAGCGGCGCAGGGACGGCCAATGGGGGATGTCGGTCGGGTGGGCGGGGTGGCCGAAGGGGTCGGGCAGCCAGCCTGCCCCGTCGATCATGCCCTCGATGGCGTCGAGGAGGGCGAGGAGTTGGGGCTTGAGGGCCGGAGAACGCAACTCGTCGTCGCTCAGATCGCACAGGCGGCGGCGGTAGAACGCCTGGACGCGGATGACGGTACGCTCGCCGTCCTGGCCGCTGGCGCGCTCGCGGCCGTAGACGAACAGAGTGGGCGCGACGGGCAGGTAGCGGGCGGCCTCGTCGAAGCTGTCTTTGGCCTTGCGCATGTCGCACCAGGCGATCTCGCCCAGGTTGCGGGAGTAGGTCTTGGCGACGTACTCGCGGCCGGCGTGGTCGAAGGTGACGACCTGGCGCAGGCTGTTGGTCTTGCCAACGCGGCGGAAGATCTCGCGGCCGGTGTTGGCAAGGCAGGGGATGTCGACTTCGGCGTAGGTGGTTTTGTAGGTGAGGACCGGGAACAAGCCAGACATGGTTACGTCGTTTCGGTCGGCGCGCGGGGCGCGGCGGGCGGATGGTCTATCTCACTGTACGCAGCGGGGCGGCGCGGGTTGCGTCTGCCTTAGGGCGCGTAGGGCCTGACCTGGCCGGAGCCGATGACGCGCTCGGTAACGCGCGGCGAGCCGAGGTACTCGATGGTCGCACCGTTGGAGACGGTGGCGTTGAGGCTGTCGCTGGCGCGGACGATGGCCCGCGCGCTATCACTGGCCGTGATGGTGGCGTCGCGACTGTCCAGGCTGTCGGCCTGGTAGGTGATCGCCCCGCCGACGGTGACTTCCTGGCGAGTCGTGCGGCCCGCGACGGCCAGCCGGCCGGTGCCACCCGCGCTGACCTTGAGTTGGTCAACCTGGATGTCAGCGGCGCTGAGCGTACCTGGGCCGCCCAGAATCAGCTTCAGCTCCGGCGCGGTCAGACCACGGACGCGCCCCTCGCCAACACCTGTCACGTCGACGGTGTTGATCGCCTTGCCCGTCACGCGAACGGTGACCGGCGCGGTAGGATGGGGAGTGAGGTAACTGTTCCTGGCAGCGATGACGAGGTTGCCGTCGACGACCGTTGTGTTGGCATTGGCGAGGATATTGTCGTCGCCTTCCACTGTGACCGCGTCTGTGTCGCCCTGCTCGATGACCACGAGGCCGGGCATGGCGAGGGTGACACGGGTGAAGGCGGTGACGGGGCGCGACTCGCTGACGACCGCGCCGGAGCCGCGTAATTGGGCTTTCTCGCGGCGGCAGCCTGCCACCAGAAGCGTCACGGTTAGCAGGAGCAATAGCAGGCTACGCAGGCGCACTCAGTCCTCAGCCCGCTCGACGACGATGGTGTAGTGGGCGGCCAGCGTGGCGATGACACCGACGGCGACCCAGGCAGGGGCAACCAGCGCGCTCAGCAGCCCGACCGATAGGGGCGCTTCCAGCAAGGTCTTGCCGTTGTCGTCGGTGATGAGGATGCGGCGGACGTTGCCCTCGTGAGCGATGTTCTTGAGCGTCTCCAGGAGCTGGTCGCTATTGACGTGGAATGTGCCCGTGGTCGATGGCTCGGCGGTGGCGTTCGCGGCGGTTGGGTCGGTCACGGTGGCCTCCTTACGAGGGATGGCAGGGGCGGGCGTCACTCGTCGCTGGGAGGATGGGGCGCGAAGGCGGCAATAGTCCGGCTGATCCAGAAGACGTTCCAGGCGATGACGGGAAACAAGATGAGGAAGAGACGGTTCACGTCCACGAAGGGCTTATACTCGACGCCATCAGGCCCCACGTGGAGAGCGCCGCGCGGCCGCAGGGCGCCGCCACCGCCAATACCGCCACCGCCGCCCATGTCCGCCTCTACGGCCGGCGTGTCTGTCTCGCCCTCAGGGACACTACTGCCGTAGCCGTGGCCGTAGCCGAAAGCCACCGTCACGTCGGCGACGGGGATCACGGTGGTGTCGCCACGCTCGATAGGATCGCCGAAGGCGGCGCGCCAGGTGAGGCGATCCAGCAGGTGATCGATGGGGTCAAGGGGCGGCAGAGAGTGGTTCATGGGGTATCTCCTCTCTTGCGCCTGGACCGTCTGAGACGTACAAGCCAGGCGGTCAGGGTCACAATCAGCGTCAGCCAGAGCAGGCCGCGTACCTGTTCGGCGGTGGCGTCGGGCATCGCGACGTGGTAGGCGCGCCCGTCGGGGGCCTGGACATCGACGCCGACGGGAATCAGGCGCGCCCAGACACCGCCAGCACTGGCGGGCGATGGGGCGCGCCCAGCACGCCCCGACAGGCGAGCCACCGGGCGCAGGGTGTAGCCCGCGACGATGATGGGGTCCCCGCGCAGGCGGCGGTCGATAGGTTCAGTTTCCATGCTGTGTAGCATAGGCCAGTAGGCGGAAATGGCAAGTTCCGTCCCTTGCGCCCAGTGTGGCGCGTGCGCCAGGCTCATGCGCCGCGCGCGGCATTGTACTCGGCCTCGTACTCGTCACGAGCGGGGATGAAGACGTCGACGACGCGCAGACCCTCGGGACCAGTGCGCGCGCCGTGGTAGACGTGGGGGAGAATGGGCAGGGTCTGGCCGGGGCCGACGGTGATCGCGCCGTCGTCGAAGATGAGGTCGATGCTGCCCTCCAGGACGACAACGAGCTGGGCGTGGGGGT